>JAISQR010000369.1 GCA_031274035.1 Treponema sp.
AAGTGCTAACTGTTACTCTATTTTATTGTATTATAAGGAATTAGTCAAGCATTAAGTGCTAATGCCTACCAGCCAGTAATAGCCAGATTGAAGGAGTATTGCTTACACAAATGCTCACACGGCGGCCAGAAACCGGAAAACAACCCCCGAAAAGGGCCTTTTTGCCCTCCCCTGACCCCCCGACGGAAAAACCCCGCCAGAGCGCAATAGCAGCCCATAGAGCCGATCTTTTCTCCAACGTAATATCACAATTCCATAGGCCGGAGGAAAACGCATTACAGGCTATTTTTGGATTTTCAAATTCAGTTTCACACAACGCTTGTGGAAAGCACCGCCTATGGCGGTTTGGGCTTCGCCCAAAGGGAAGAAGAAAAAGGTCAAAATTACTCCGTTCCGCTTCGCTTCACTCCGTAATTTTCCCAACCCATTTACGCCGCCCTTTTTTGCGCCGCATTATTCCAGGGTAAAACAATCCCCCCCAAGCGGCACAAAAAAACCCTCTTAAAATTGTTGCGTGAGCAACAACCTTACCGCCCCCGGCATACCGTTGCATTTATCCGTGAGTGTTAAAAACCGTGGGGAACTCAACTTACTAAGCCCACCCCAAGGCCGCTCAACCTACACGATAAGCGTAGTCAGGCGGCGGGTTATTGGCAGTATATTAAAAATGATATTGTCCTAGTACCCATAGGATGTACCGAAAATCACGGTATTCATAACCCCAGCGGACTGGATACCTTTATGGTTACCTCCATCTGTGAGGCGGTTCGCCGGTATACGGCGAAAAAAGGCTACGAAGTTTCCCTGGCTTTGCCTCCCATCAATTACGGCGGCCATCCCTACCATCACCTTGGTATGGCGGGGACCGTTATCGTATCGGAAGAAGTGGTGCGAGAAACCATTGTCCATGTATTGGCCGGTCTTTGGGATGACGGGTTCCGGAAGATAATTCTGGTGAACAACCACGGCCATAAGTGGATGTTGGAAGCCGGGGTCCAGGAATTCTTTAAACGTTTCCAGCTCCCTGCTATTGTTACGGAAGTGGAATGGCACCGGGCTGTTCGGGAATTCTTTGTCCCCATTGAACGGGAGGACAGCATGACCACCCACTTTATCCATGCCGATGAGGCCGAAACCGCGGTGGCGAACCTCCTCTTTGGTGGCATGGTTGATATGAGCGTTTGTGTTGATGCCCAGCCCAAAGGTTTGTGTCTGAAAGGTCATTTTGACAATTCCGTTGACAGCCTGAACCGTCCCCAGACTTGGTCACAAGGCGAAGGGCAGAATGTGATTGAGCGCTTTGGCACACCCGAAGGAGTGGTAGGCTATCCTAGCAGGGGGGATGCGTACAAGGCAAAACGGCCTATCGCCGCTATCTGTAAATACCTCACCTTGATGATCGACGATATCCGCGAAAATTTCCCGGTCGGAAAAGTTCCCCCAATTGAAGAGTTCACGTTCCGAAGCTGCGATGAGCTTGAAGCCTGCCTGAAAGAACCTTTGAGCAAGGGCTGGAAGTCCATCCACGAATTACACAAGATCGGCATTTTTTAATTATTGGGTGTGAGAGGGAAAAAATGGACGATGAACGCAGGACGTTTTTAAATGATAAGTGCCGGTACATCCGTTACCTTATTATTGATGAAATCGGGAAGTTGGGTGTCGGTCATGTAGGCGGATGCCTGTCGGTGGTTGAAGCGTTAGTCGTACTGTACAGTAATCATCTTAGGGTTAATCCCCGTGAGCCCAAAATGAGCGGCCGGGATCGGTTTGTCTTGTCCAAGGGGCACGCCGGTCCCGCGCTTTATGCCGTACTGGCCGATAAGGGCTTTTTCCCCATAGAATGGCTGGATACCCTCAACCGACCGGGTACAAACCTGCCAAGCCATGCGGATATGAACAGAACTCCCGGAGTGGATATGACAACCGGTTCCCTTGGACAGGGCTTTTCCTGTGCGGTAGGTATAGCCTTGGGTGCACGCATAAGAAAAGACGGCGCCCGTGTTTATGCGGTTATCGGTGATGGCGAAAGTGATGAAGGTCTTATCTGGGAAGCCGCCATGTTTGCGGGACACCAGAAACTGGATAATTTAATTGCCTTCACGGATTATAACAAAATGCAGATCGATGGCGAGACGGCGAAGATCAACGATCTGGATCCCCTGGGAGACAAATGGCGGTCCTTTGGCTGGAATGTCTATTCCGTAGACGGACATAATGTGGAAGTCATTGATGACGCCATAAACAAATCTAAGACCCAGACAAAAAAACCAAGTATGATAATTCTGAATACCCTCAAGGGGGAAAGGTGTTTCTTTCCTTGAAGAGTTGCGGCTCAATAACCACAATGTATCCTTATCCCCGGAACAACATCAAAGGGGGCTTAGTGAACTGAAGGGGAACTACCATGTATGAACAAATAGAAATGCGCACGGTTTTCGCGGAGCATTTGAAAAAAGCCATGACCGCCGACAAAAATGTGATACTCCTTGACGCGGATCTTGCCAGGGCAAACGGCACACTGAATTTGTTTTCTGAATTTCCGGAGCAGACTTTTGATGTTGGTGTGGCGGAGGCTAATATGGCCTGTATCGCTGCGGGTCTGTCCAGTTATGGATTTAAACCTTTTATTTTTTCTTTCGCCTGCTTTGTTACCCGCCGCGTCTGCGACCAGCTTATGCTCTCCATCGCCTACGCAAAGCAGAATGTTAAAATCGTTGGAACCGATCCTGGGATTGGGGCCGAATTGAACGGAGGAACCCACATGACCTTTGAAGATGTGGGGGTGCTGCGTTCAATACCCGGGATGGTGATTTATGAACCGGTGGACGGGGATCAACTGGCAAAGGCCATTCCGCAGATTCTGGAATATGAAGGGCCTTTGTATATCCGTCTTTTCCGAAAAGTTCCTCCCGCTTCCTGGTTTGGGGCGGAGGATTACCGCTTTAATTTATTTACCGCGGATATGTTGCTTGAGGGCAAAGATGTGACCCTCTTTGCTACGGGTATTGAAGTAACCCAGGCAATGGAAGCCGCCAAGCTGCTTGCCGCGGAAGGTATTCGGGCGGAAGTAATTAATATACATACCATCAAGCCCGTGGATGTCAGGAGCGTGGTTGAATCGGTAAAGAAGACAGGCTGCGCGGTGGTTTGCGAGAATCATAATATTATCGGCGGTCTGGGCAGCGCCGTGGCCGAGGTTCTGGTTGCGGGGTTTCCGGCCCCCCTAGGCTTCATTGGCGCCAAAGACCAGTTTGCGGAGGTAGGAAAGATACCCTATTTAATCAAAGAGTTTGGGCTTGATGCCGAGAGTATTTTTAAAGAGGCAAAGAGCGTAATGGGTCGTAAAAGTTAGCCCAAGCCTACCGCAGAAGTGCCTAAAAGATTTATGAGGATGGTTCATCTTCTGAGATTGGAAAGGCGGCAGATCTCTTGAAAGAAAAAAACATCAACGCGGCGGTACTGAATATGTTTACGATTAAGCCGATTGACCGTGCGGCTGTCGAAAATACGGCACAGAAGACCGGCGTTGTCGTTACTGCGGAAAATCATAATATTTACAACGGCCTCGGGAGTGCCGTAGCCGAGGCGCTTATGGAAACCTGCCCGGTTCCTATGAAGCGTGTAGGTGTGCAGGATCATTTCGGAGAGGTCGGATCGGTAGATTTTCTTCGGGACAAGTTCGGGCTTTCTGCCGCTTCCATAGCAGAGAAGCCCATCAAAGCAGTAGGAAGAAAAAAATAATAAGGAGGCATTATGAATTTTTCAGTAAATCCGTCTATTGTCGATTGCAGTAGTTTGCGGAATTTTTTTGAACAATGGAAAGTGAGACAGAGCGATCTAATTATAACCAATGAATATGTGTTATCCCCCCAGCTTAGCGGCCAAAAAGCCCCCTGTGATACGTTGTATCAGGAACAATACGGAAAAGGGGAGCCTTCGGATGAA
>JAISQR010000472.1 GCA_031274035.1 Treponema sp.
TTTCGGGCGGCGTGATGAATTCTATAATGCCCTGCGCACCTTCTTCTGGGCTTTTGAGTTTCAAACATGGGAAGACCTTCTGTTTTTTGTTAGCGCCCATGCCAGAGGCGGCTAAAAGTGAAACCGCCGGACTTCGATAAACTTCGATTGACCTCTAAGTCATTATTATATACACTTATTAGAGGATTTCCCAAAACTAACCGAGTTTTGAGAATGGCTCATTATAAAGGAATTTTAAACGATTTATCAGGGTTTTAGAGAATTTTTTTATAATGTAA
Organism: Treponema sp.; assembly: GCA_031274035.1. Taxonomy (GTDB): domain Bacteria; phylum Spirochaetota; class Spirochaetia; order Treponematales; family Breznakiellaceae; genus JAISNI01. The sequence goes on from JAISQR010000472.1 coordinate 279, forward strand.
ACAAAAGTAACTACTCAGGACTGATGCGGGGATAGCGGAAATCGGTGGAATGGAGGGGCCGCCCCTCAATGAGCCGATTGGAGCGAAAGGGGCGGAGCCCCTTTGTGAGGGACCCGCAGGGTACCCAAGCACTTGAGAACACGTATAAATATCGCATATACCTGAGTAGTTACAAACAAAACAGGAAGGTTTAATAAATGGAAAAACGAATATTGGGAAAAACCGGTCTTTCTATCAGTGTTTTTGCTTTCGGCGGCATTGTAGTAAGGGATACCGAACAGACCGAAGCGGACAGCATTGTAGCCGAAGCGGTGGATAAGGGTATCAATTATTTTGATGTAGCCCCCTCCTACGGCAATTCCCAGAATATTCTGGGGCCGGCTCTCAAACCCCACCGGCGGAAAGTCTACCTTGCCTGCAAAACTCATGGAAGGACAAAGGACGCGGCGCTGGAGGAACTGCATAATTCCCTGAAATTGCTCCATACGGATTACTTTGACGTATACCAGATGCATGCGGTAGGACCGGAAGAGGTAGATACTATTTTGGGGCCGGGAGGGGCGCTGGAAGCCTTTGTTTCGGCCAAAGAGCGGGGCCTTGTACGGAATATCGGCGTTACTACTCATTTTGACGAGGTTGCGCTCAGGCTGCTTAAAAGTTATACCTTCGATACGCTGTTATTCCCTATTAACTGGGCCTGTTATCTTAAAGACGGCCTTGGAAAAGCGGCCCTGGAAGAGGCCGCCGCCCTGAATATGGGCCGTATAGCGATCAAGGGTCTTGCCGGCAGGGCCAAGGAGCCAAAGGAAGACGGCTACCCCAAGTGCTGGTATCGGCCTCTATTTGACGATCCTGAACTGGCGGATATGGCATTACGTTTTACTATGCAGCAGGATGTCCATACCGCGGTTAGTCCGGGAGATGTCAGAATGCTCAGGCTCGGTCTTTCTATTGTGGAAAAATACCAGGGGAAACCCCTGCCGCTCAGCGCCGGGGAACTTGCGGAACTTAAACGCCGCGCCCTCCTGGTGAACAATCCTATCTTTCCTCATTAGGCGCCATGAACGAGGAAGAACGCGGATATCCGCAAGGTTTTCCTGGGGAAGGGGAGGATACGCAAACAGCCGATCCCAAGACGGCAAAGGATCGGTGGGACGATATGGAGACGCCGGTTTCCCCCCAGCTTGTACGGAATCTTCTTGCGGAAAATAAAAGACTCAACCGTGAATTGCGGCAGGCCAGGGAAGCCCTACGTGAAATTAATCCTTTAAAAAAAAATCCTGCCGGATCGGAGGGCGCCGATCCTGTCCGCGGCCTTGAGTATGAGAAGAAGGAAAAGTATCTCAACCTTATGCTTGAGAATACATCCAATATCATCATCCTATTGGATAAGAACGGATGCTTCCTTTACTGTTCAAACACTTTTCTTAAATTCTTCAATATTGATAATTTTAATTTGATAAAAGGGCGGAAGTTTGAACAGGTCTATGAGGGCCGTGCCGATAGGGAACTGATCGAACAGACCCTTGAACACTTTAAGCGTATACGTGTAGAGCATAAAACCATCGTTGATAATATACATATTGATTTTGCAAAGGACGGCAGATACCGGAACTATTCGATTAATTCTACCCCGCTCATAGATAACAGAGGGGATTTTGACGGGGCGGTGATTATCTACCAGGACATTACCGATCTGCTGCGGGCCGAGAGCGATGAGAGAACTAAGGCGATGCTCGACGCCACCCCCCTGGCCTGTACATTCTGGGATGAGCAGGGCAATCTTGTTGACTGCAACCAGGAGAGCCTTGCCCTGTTTGAAGTAGCCTCCAAAGAAGAATTCTTTAAAAAATTTAATTCGTTTTCTCCTGTATTTCAGAGCGACGGGAATTTCAGCATAGAAAGGATGCGCACAGACAGAGAGGAAGCCCTGCGGACGGGACGGAAGGAATTTGAATGGCTTCACCGCAGCGCCAGAGGGACGTGGCTTCCCTCCGAGGTGATCCTTGTCAGGGTAAAGTGGCGGGACGGATACCGTGTGGCAGGCTTTACGCGGGACCTGAGAAACTTAAAGGCCAGCGAGGATCGGGTACAGGCGGTTCTTGAGCGTTCAAAAGAACTTGAGGTTGAAACTGAGACCGCAAAGATAGCTTCCGAGGCGAAGAGTAAATTCCTTGCCTCCATGAGCCATGAGATACGAACCCCCATGAATGCGATTATCGGTATGAGCGAGCTTATGCGTACCGATAACTTGGACCAGACCCAGCGTATGTTCTTTACGGATATTAAGCAGATGTCCAAGGCTTTACTTCAGATAATCAACGACATTCTTGATATTTCTAAAATTGAAGCGGGCAGAATAGATATATTTCCCGTGCATTTTAATCTTCTTGAATTGTACGACAGCATCTGTTCCATGAGCCTCTATTCCGCACAGGCAAAGGACCTTGAATGGCGCGCTTCCTTTGATCCTGAAGTGCCGGAAATAATCGTAGGCGATGATGTACGCATCAGGCAGGTGATCACTAATATCGTGAATAATGCAATCAAATACACCAGGGAAGGTTATGTTGACTTTAGGGTAAAAAAAGAAATAAGGAAAGAAGAGGAATATATAGCCTTTATTGTTAAGGATACGGGCATAGGAATAAAAAAAGAAGATTATCCCAAATTGTTCAATACCTTTCAGCAGCTTGATGAAAGCAGGAACCGGGGCATAATGGGGACGGGTCTGGGGCTTTCTATTACAAAAAGTTTTGTTGAGATGATGAAAGGCGAAATAGAGTTGGAAAGCGAGTACGGCAAAGGCTCTGTTTTTAGGGTATACCTTCCCCTGATACCAGGTGATGCGGGTCAGGTTGAGAAGAAGTATGAACAGTACAGGCTGAGGGCAAAGGCGGAAACAAAGATACTTGTTGTGGACGATAATACCATCAACCTCAAGGTTATCCAGGGCTTTCTTGGCCAGCACGGTATAAGCGCCGATATTGCCGAAAGCGGGGTGGAAGCCGTTAAAAAGATAAAGGCCGTTCCCTACGACTTGGTATTTATGGATTACATGATGCCGGGGATGGACGGTATTGAAGCAACCGTCCGTATACGGGAAATGGACGGGGGAATATACCGCGGCCTTCCTATACTGGCTCTTACGGCCAGCGCGGTAACCGGATCCAGGGAAAAATTTATGGAGGCGGGGATGAATGATTTTATCTCCAAGCCCATTGACGCGGCGGAATTAAACCGTAAACTTATCAAATGGCTGCCGCCGGAGAGGATACTTGCAATAGAGAATATCTCTCCCGCTGCCCGGCAGGGTAAGGACGAAAAAAAGAGAAAAAAACTTAAAACAGGCAAGCAATCCAGGGGCCGGTCAGCGGCGCCGGAAAAACGGGGGGTCAATTTCCATATAGGACTGGGTATTATCGGCGGAGATAAAAAACTCTATGCCCAGCTTATCGCAACCTTTAGAAAAGATCACGCACGGGATGATCAGAAGATCGAGAAGAGTCTGGAGACGGGGGATATTAAAACCGCGTACCGGCTTGCCCATACGCTTAAAAGTACCGCGGGTTTGCTCGGCGCGGCGGAACTCCGTAACATTTCAAGCGAAATAGAGAAAGCCCTTGCCGACGAGGATGACGGTAAGGCGAAAGTATTTTTACCGCGCCTTAAAGAAGAGTTGGCCGTAGTATTGAAGGAATTTCAGAAAACAGACGCGGATGTTCCTGCCGAGGGCAAGGTATCTGATTATCCTCCGCCGGATAAAAAAGCTTTTACGGCTCTATACGAAAAACTTTCCCCCCTGTTGAGAGCAAGAAATACCGAATGTCTTGATATGCTTGACGATATTAAAAAAGTTTTTTTACCGCAGGACGGACAGGGCGGTAAACTTGCCAAACAGATAGAAGATTTTGAATTTGAAAGCGCCGAGGAAACGCTGGAAGATATTAGAAAACAGGTCTTAAAAAACTGAGAATATTTGTAACTGTTATAGGGCTGTAATGGATACCGCGTTTCCGCTATCTGCCCTTCTTCCCTTCCCCGCCTTTGCAATTTTACTTTTAAGAAATTTAACCGCGAAAGGCGCGGAAAGACACGAAAAAGGAAAACACATTACTTCCAAGTACCGCGAAAATACCCAAATTTGAAGAAATTCAACCGCAAAGTGCACAAAGGACACGAAGGTTTTGGTGAGAAAATACTCTTTACGGCCTAAGCATAATTTTAAGCCGCAACTTTTATGGGCCTTACGCTGTGCTGCCTTTTATCTCTAAACACGCTTCCGCGTGCTTCTATCGGTGTCCTCTTTGTGCTCTTTGTGTCCCGGAACCCC
>JAISQR010000496.1 GCA_031274035.1 Treponema sp.
GGACCGTTCAGGCGCACCGTTTTTAGCCCCTTTATACCGGTCTTGAAACTTCCGGCTTCCGGCATAAGCGAAAGCAGCGTTTCTTTAAGAAAGCCGCCGCTTACTTGGGGGTTTATGTGTTTAGGCGCCGTCATAATCATCCCCTTGGTGATTTTAGTTTAACATTACCGCTTGGTCCTGTCAACGAGTGAACGGTTTAGGTAAGAATTTGATTGGATTAGGTCTATGTTGTTAACGGATTTCCTGATATATTCATGTATGCAAGCCAAATGGAGGCAAAATGAACAAGAAAATGGTATTGAGCATAACAATTTGCATGTTGTTATTTACGGGCACTGTGGTATTTGGACAAAACGCGCAGAGTAACAATTTGGGCAAGGTGTTAATCCTTTATTATACATGGTCAAACGCAAATACTGACAAGGTCGCGAATATAATACAGGGACTGGTAAATGCGGACATCGTTAAAATTGAACCGACATTTCCTGATTTAGAGTATGGCCCGATGATCCAATGGATAGAGGATCAACAGAAAAAGCAAGATTATCCGGAAATTAAACCGATTGGCGTGGATATAGCATCGTATGATTTTATCATAGTCGGTACACCGACATGGTATACCACTCTGGCAACGCCGATTGTTACGCTGCTTCAACAAACTGACTTCAAGGGCAAACCGGTTACTGTTTTTGCGACACATAAAGGCGATCCCAGGAGAATATTTGACGACTTTGCCGCGCTTGCAAGAAACGCAAGAATAGTCAGAGGCGAACTCTTTGCTAATGTTGCAAACGATAGTCAAATCGAAGGAAAAGTTACAAGATGGGTACGCGGCTTGCGAAAATAAGGAAAGTTCGGGATATACCGGAGTAATTGTGTTATACAAACCATTTCAGGACTTGAATCTTTCCATCCTCGGCATGGGGAATATGCGGCTCCCGAAAGTCGAAGGTCAGGGTGAAAAAATTGACGAGGCGAAGGCGTGGGCAATTATCGAATACGCCTATGATCATGGTGTAAATTATTTTGATACCGCCTATCGTTACCATGGGGGAGAATCAGAAACCTTCATCGGTAAGGTATTAAGCCAATACCCACGGAGCAGTTTTTACCTTGCCACAAAAATCCCCGGACAGATGATGGAGTATAAAGACGGTAAGTATAATTTTACCGGGCTTCTTGCAGCCAGACCGGGCCGCTCTCCCTCGGAACTTTTTGAAGAACAGCTTGAAAAATGCGCCGTAGATTATTTTGATTTTTATCTTTTGCACTGTTTCTGTGAAAGCGCCTGGGATTTTTATACCAGTGAAGAAATCAATGTCGTTGGGTTTCTCCTTGAACAGAAAAAGAAGGGATATATCCGTCATCTTGGCTTTTCCGCCCATTGCCGTGCGGATACGCTAGACAAATTCATAAATTGGAGTAAAAGCCGTTTCCCGGAGGAGTGTTTTGATTTTGCTCAAATCCAGCTTAACTACATGGATTGGACGCTGCAAGAGGCAGGCAAAAAGTATGACATACTTACCGGACACGGAATTCCGGTAATGGTCATGGAACCCTGCCGGTGCGGACGGCTTGTCCGTCTTTCGCCGGAAGCGGAAGCGCTTTTGAAAAAAGCCCGCCCAAATGATTCTGTCCCTTCATGGGCATTCCGGTTTTTACAGTCCCTGCCGAATGTGCAAGTCGTGTTAAGCGGGATGTCTACACTGGAACAGATAACGGAGAACATAGCCGTTTTTTCAAAAAACGATCCGGTAACGCCGGAGGAACGGCAGTTGCTTGATGAAGCAATCAAGCCGCTTTTGAATCTCGTGCCTTGCACCGCGTGCCGTTACTGCTGCGAAGGCTGCCCGCAAAATCTGGATATTCCAAAACTTATATCCATGTATAACGACGCGAAACAGGACTCTTTTTCGCTGCTGGTGCTGGGCTTTACGCTTGGCGGAATGAAAGAAGCGGAATTACCGTCATCCTGTATTGGCTGCGGAGCTTGCGCGAAACAGTGTCCGCAGGAAATAGATATTCCCGGCATAATGCAGAACTTTACGGAACTGCTGGGGAAAAAGTAAAAAAAGTGAGAAGAAGATTTATTTTTATTTTTATTTTTATTTTTATTATCGTGATGGTTTTTCCGCTTAACGCGCAAATAAATGAGGATATGGTTTTTGTTGAAGGCGGAACCTTTATGATGGGAAGCTCGCCGTCGGAACGAATGCGCGGCAGCAATGAAGGGCCGCGGCACGAAGTTACCGTTAGTAATTTCTATTTGGGAAAATATGAGGTTACCCAAAAAGAATATCAGGCGGTAACGGGAACTAATCCCGCCACAAATAAAGGCGGCAGCTTGCCGGTGGAAAACATAACGTGGTATGAGGCAATTCAGTATTGTAATGCGCTAAGTGTAAAAGAAGGATTAACCCCCGCCTATACAATTCGCGGCACTACCGTTGCGTGGAACCGCGCCGCCAATGGCTATCGCCTCCCTACGGAAGCGGAATGGGAATATGCCGCCAAGGGCGGAAACAAAGATGTGGTTACGTTTTTGTATGCGGGAAGCAATAACGCCGATACCGTCGGTTGGCATAACGGAAACAGCAGCGAAAGCCAGCCTGCCGGAAGCAAAGAGCCGAATAGTTTAGGGCTTTATGACATGAGCGGAAATGTCGGCGAAATGTGTTGGGACTTTCACGGCCCCTACCATGCCGCCCCGCAAACCGATCCGGCGGGAGCGCCTAC
>JAISQR010000027.1 GCA_031274035.1 Treponema sp.
TTCGCTCCGCTCACAGGTGGCAATAGCCAATTCCGGGGTAACAGCGTAATAGCCCCCATTGGGCTTGTGGGTAAACTCGATGGGCGGGATAAGGAATTCCGCCTCCCCCAAAAACTCATAAACCCGCCCCGCCAAGAGGGATTTAAGGGAATTTATGATGATTGCTTCTATATATGTGGCTCTGTTATCCATTTTCCTTCCTCAAATAGTCCTCCGTTTATACGGCTCAAGGAGCCCCCGGACATTCTCCGGCATGGACAGTTCTAAATGCTCCCCATCAGCCCCCTTCCCCCGCACCGCCCCGGTCAGCCCAATCCGCCTCCCCCGGTAGCGGCTCATGTTCCACGCCGCCAGTTCCAGACAGGCCGAGGCCAAGTCAGGCGGAACCTTTCCCGGTACATACCCCGCCGCATACCGGACACGGATAGCCCTTTCCCCACAGGACAACCGCAGAGGGGGCCGCAGTACCAGCGAAAAGGGAATGTCCTCATGTATCCCCTCATCAAGAGGGGAACCTCCGCCTTCGTCGTCGGTTGAGGGTTCGGGTAGGCAATAGTAATGTTCAGGGTTTACAAGATTTTCCCCTTCAAAAAGGGGCTGCCCGGCAAGCACAGCCCCCGAATCGGCAGCATAGACAGACAAGATTTTCCGTACCGGGTATTCCCGCAAGGTAAAGATATGATCGCCTGAAAAGGTGAGGTAGTCGGTATGCTTTTTTCTGAAAAGTCGCCGTTTGCAGTATTGCTCTATGGTGAAAGTGGCGGTTACAAGGCAATACCGTGAAAGAGCATCCTCCCGGTCATCTACGCCGAGGATCGCCTTGAAATTCACCAGGGGGATTAGAGTATGTAAGTTCGTTTCGTTTCCCATTGCCTTTTCTCCACAAGTTAAGGGTAAAAGGCATTTAGAGCGTTGGGTATACTACTTTGGTATGATATTTGGGGGGATTTGAATTTTTTTGTTTGCTTTCAATAAAAAGAGCAGCTCTAACAATGCCTCTTGTCCTTTGTTCTTTTTTCTGGTATATTTTAAAAAAGGAAAAGAATTATGGGTACTCATATCAAGCCGGTGTAGACGACTCCTATCAAGGATAGGCAAGCTATATTTTGTGATAAACCATTTAGTTATTTCTACCAAGATATAGAAAAGAATTCAAAAAATGAAATTTTGTATGAATATGGAAGGTCCCAAACTACCTGGAATCAGATTTAAGTCATCCGGTATATAACTAAGCTCTCCAAGACCGTATTATCTCCCCAGCTATATTGGCATCAAGGGGGTTTATGCCAAATACACCATTCTTAAATCTTTCCGTATTCAATAAGCCAGGAAAATAATCGTTCCAGCCGACTTTCCCAGCTTATGCATTAAGTAGGCTAAACAATACCCGCCTTTTCAAAATGCTTTTTCAGCATTACCCGGCCAAGGAAAGCGCCGACTATGGCCCCGACTATTGCGAGGGCAAGTACGCCGAAAAAAACCGGACCGCCGATAAGGGCGAAAATCTGATCGGCATAATCCGCAGACATACCGGAATTTGAAATATACGCGGTATACCATTCCCTGGCAAAAACAACAGGGGCGCAGGCGCCAATGGCATAGCCCAGCATGAAAAAGCAATACCCAATCGTATTAAACAAGAAACTCCGGTTTGCCTTGGGACGGGAAACAAATTCGGCGATAATACCTCCCGCAAGGATGCCCGCGGGCATGGTCCACATGGCGCCTAACAGGAAAAACAGCAGTGTACAAACCGCGCTTTGCAGCAGTATCGCCCAGCGCTTCGGCGCCTTGGCCCGCAGGTACATATAGACGATCCCGCAGATGATCCCGTCTATCACCCTTCCGAAAGGATACAGCGGAATGACCATGCCGCATACGGCCATAACAATAAATAAAACCGCAAAGAAAATCACCGAAAAAATAGCAATAGTAATAAAATCCTTACTGACAAGTTTGGCCGAGACGTTTTCTGTTTTCATAGTAAAAACTCCTTCATGTTATTTCAAAAAAATGTCGTATGTCTTTCATGGTTTCGCCGTCCAACGTGCGGCAGTTTTGAAACCCATGATGTTCTATATTAAACACCTTGTTACAGGCGGAAAGCAGGAATTCATAGTCGTGGGTAATGACCAACACCGTTTTGCCGCTCTTCCTGAGCAGCGATATTACCTCGTCAATCCGCAGCATATTGGCGTAATCAAGGCCGCTGGTAGGTTCATCCAGAATGATGATTTCAGCATTTTGCGCCATGGCAACGGCGATAGATAAACGCTGCTTCTCACCGCCGGAAAGACTAAAAGGATGGCGGTCTTTCAAATCATCAAGGGCGAGGAGGGATAATATTTTACGGGTTTCCTTATCATCCCTCTCACCGCCGCCTATTTCCTGCCATACGCTTTCACCGCACAACTGATAATCGGGATACTGCATAACCAGATAGCAGCTCCGTATCCGTTTTTGGGGCCGCGCTTTTTCGCCGCCTATTTGTATAAGGCCCCGGCGTTCACGCATAAGTCCGCACACACAGCGGGCAAAGGTGGATTTTCCCTTCCCGTTCCCGCCGTAAATAGCCGTTGCATCCCCGGCATTTACGGAAAGGGACATATCCTTTAATACCGGCCTTGATCGAACATACGACACCTCCAAACCGGAAACTTTTAGATTCTCACGGAATCCGCTCTCCGGTGTTTTCCCGGAAGGCTTTAACCCGTCCAGGCGGGACGCGCGAAGTCCCAGCGTTTTCCGTTCATCATCGGGCAGCAGGGAAAATTCCTTCGCGTCCCAGGTCCGGGTTATATCACCGCCTTTCAGGTACAAAACCCTGTCGGCCGCGCCGCCCAAATACGCCAGACGGTGTTCGGCGATCAGAATGGTCTTGCCCAGAGCCTTGAGACGCCGGATCACCTCAGCGAGTTTCGCGGCGGCAGCCGTATCCAGATTGGCCGAAGGTTCGTCAAAAACAAAAATATCCGCTCTCATGGCGTAAACACCGGCAATGGCGACCAGTTGTTTTTCACCTCCCGAAAGAGCGAATATATCCCGATCCCGCAGATGCCCTATATTTAATGTTTCCATTGCCTCCTCTAAACGGATAGCGATCTCTTCCCGGGGCAGCCCCATGTTTTCACAGCCAAAGACTATTTCACTGGTGGTATCCAGATTAAAAAACTGACTCCGGGGATTTTGAAACACCGACGCTACCCGCGTGGAAAGTTCCGCCGGGGTCAACCGCTTTACATCCAGTCCGTCAATAGATACGCTGCCCCGCAGATCGCCCTCGTAAAAATGCGGAACAAGACCGTTGATAAGCCGAAGCAGGGTTGTTTTTCCGCAGCCGCTTTCACCGGTAACAAGCACGCACTCGCCGGTTTCTACACGGAGGGACAGGTTATCAAGATTCGCCCTTTCGGATCCGGTATACCAAAAGGAACAGTTCTTTATCTCAATCAAAAAACTATCCCCCGTTTTACATAGAGGGAACCCGCCGCCAGAGAACCGAACAGCAGGGCGCACAAAACGTCCAGTAAACCAAAACGTAACGTATAGAAAGAAGTCCTCCTTTGGGAAGCATCTATGCCGCGGGTTACCGCCGCCGCCGCCAGTTCCTCGGCAATCGTAGCGGATCGCAGCATCAGGGGGATCAGGGTATTCTCTACCGTTGCCAGAGGCCGGGTGAGGATATTCTTAACCGTAAACCCCTTTCCCCTCAGTTTCATGGCGTCCCGTACCTGGGATAATTCCTCCCGCACCGTTGGAATGAAACGTAAGGCCGCAGCAAAGGTAATCACCGCTCCTTTCGGCAGCCCCATTTTTTGCAGCGCCGTAATCAGTTCGCTTACCCTGGTAGTGCTGATCAGAAAACTCCCGAACATCAGCATGGGCAGGAAGCGCCGTATCAGGAAAACTATGATGGACAACGCTGCCAAAACATGGTTTTCATACCCGGCCGTGATGTTGATAAGAACCATGGCGGCGATATAGGCGGCGGAATATTTCAGACAATTTTTGTACTGGCCGAATAACAGGCACAAAACTACAATCAGCGCCATGTTCAGCCATTCAATATAAATAGCGGACATGGTGAAAACACTGATATTGATGAATATGAGGACGATCAATTTAGTGCGCGGATCAATTGATTTTTTCATATCCACTCCGCAAATCTCCAAGACCCGTTTTTTTTCCGCTTATCCCGCATCCAGTACACTCCTAAATCATAATTGCCGCGCAGATATTCTCCAGCTTTGGGCATTTTGGCGGTGTTGCCACAGGCTGCCGTACTGTCCGTCCACTTGGATCAGCTCATTGTGTGTTCCTCGCTGCACCAATCTGCCCTTATCGATTACCAGAATCTGATCGGCATTCTTGATAGTCGAAAGCCTGTGAGCGATCAGAATGAGGGTCTTGTCTTTTACCAGGGCGCTTATCGCCTCCTGGATATACTTCTCGTTGTCCGGGTCAACGCTGGCGGTGGCTTCGTCCAGCAGAACAACTGGCGCGTCCTTAAGTATCGCCCTGGCGATGGAGATACGCTGCTTTTCGCCGCCAGAGAGTGTTCCGCCGCCCTCGCCGACTATTGTGTCGTATCCGTCCGGGAGCACCATGATAAAGTCGTGGCACCGGGCTTTTTTTGCCGCTTCAAACACTTCTTCGTCCGTGGCATCCGGCCTGCCGAACCGAATATTTGCGGCAATGGTATCGTGGAACAGGTATACATTCTGAAACACCATGGCGATATGTTTTAAGAGACTGTCGCAGGTCATTTCTTTGACATTCCTGCCACCTATCAGCACTTCACCTTGCTGTACGTCCCAAAAACGCACAATCAAATTCGCTATGGTCGTTTTGCCTGAGCCGGAAGCGCCCACCAGCGCGGTCATACTTTTTTCGGGAACTTTGAAACTGATGTCTTTCAGCGTTTCTTTTTGCTCATACGAAAAGCCTACATTCTTAAACTCAATATCAAAGCGGTCAAGGGGTATATCCTTACCATCAGCGTCGATAATCGGTACTTCTTTCAGCTTCTCATAGCGGTCAAGCCCCGCCTCCATTACACGCATAATCGAAGCCGATGTCGCCAGTCCCGTGGCGGGGCGGTAAACCTGGAAGATGAACAGCGCAAGAATGATCATCATGGGAAGACCCATTTGCCCGCCCCAGCACAGCCACGACGCAATGAAAATGATAACGGCAATGGTCAGAGCGTAACAGTGTAAATACCGGGTAACCGGAGGCACCATGCTTTCCTCAAAATCTATGGCGTAACAGCAGGCGTCGTCAATGGAACGATTCATTCGCTTTGCCGCATCACCCGACATGTGCAGCGCTTTGATAATCGATATGCCTTCCGTATATTCCAAAACCGCGCCGGTGAGCTTTGCCGCCTGCTCTTGGCGGAGAGCGGAATGTTTCATAGATACCTTTTCAAGCGCCCCAAAAGCCAGCATTGCCAGAATACATCCGGCTATTGAGGTAATCGCCGTCCGCCAGTCAATCCACAGCATAAAGGCGCAGCCAATCACAAGGGAAATCAGTCCTGAAATCACATCATCCAGCTTGGTCATGCCGTAATCCTCCGCAAAACTGAGGTCGCCGGTTACCACACTGGTTACGTTTCCGATATTTCCCTCGGTAAAGTAACTCATGGGGAAACGTTTGAACAGGTCGCCTATCTTAATCCGCTCCCGGGCGGCGACATAGCAGGCCGCGTCGCTCTGGAGCTGCACAAATACTCTTCTAAAAATCCAGCGGACTACAAGCGACGACAGTATGATACCGAAAGTCGTCCATGCGTCCCCCGTGGCAAGTTTTCCATCAACGATTTTAACCAGAATTAAAAACGCGGCGATAATCGGTACATTTTGTAAAATTCCCTCAACAAAACTAAGAGCCGCCGATACTTTTAGCTTCCAAGCGTCTTTTCCCGAAAAGCGCATTAATCGTCTTATAAAATTAAACATTTCCCAAAACCTCCTTTTTTGCGGTAATATCCCAGTCCATTGATTCCCTGTGCGCGTCCCAGAGTGTTCTGTAGAGAATAGAGCGTTCCAAAAGTTCGCCGTGCCGTCCCTGATCCGCGATTTTACCGCTGTCCAGCAGGACGATGTTATCCGCTTCCACGATAGTAGACAAGCGGTGCGCCACAATGACAACCGTCTTGCCCACTATGAGTTCCGAGAGGGCCTCCTGAATTTTGTCCTCGTTTTCCGGGTCTGCAAAGGATGTCGCTTCATCAAATACGATAATGGGAGCATTTTTTAACATGGCCCGGGCAATACAAATGCGCTGTCTTTGCCCGCCGGAGAGCTTGTCCCCTGAACCGCCAGCTGCCGTATCATAGCCCTTATCCATTTCGATAATAAATTCGTGGCACTGGGCGGCTTTTGCCGCTTCTATAACCTCCGCATCGGAAGCCGCCGGGCGGCCATAGCGGATATTCTCCATGATAGAAGCGTTAAACAGAAAATTGTCCTGCGAAACGTAGCTTACCAAATCCATCAGCGTTTCAAAAGACAAATCACGGATGTCTACACCGCCGATTTTGATAACCCCGTCCTTTATGTCCCAAAAGCGCATCAGCGTTTTGGCCAGGGTACTTTTGCCGGCACCGGAGGAACCAACCAAGGCCGTAATAGTGTTCTTTCGCATATTCAGTGATACATTGCTGATAACGTTTATATCCTTATAAGCGAAGCTGACATTTTCAAAAGCCACATCAAAGTTTTCCGGCGCGGGAGATGAACCCTCCGGCATATCGGGAATTTCAAACATGGACTCTATTTTTTGGGACTTGTAGCTCAACTGCGGAAAAGCGGGGAAGAAGGAAATCAGCCTGAGCGCCGGAAGCCCCAAGCTCATACCAAGCAGTATGGACAGGATAAAAGCGAAAAGGGTCATCATGCCGTTGACATACAGAAGAACGCCTGTGGGTAGTAATAGGAGCAATGCGGTGAGTAATAAAATTGTGTAACCTGTCATATAGCCGAACGCCGACCTGTACCAGTCCAGGGTGCTGTGAAGATACCCGTCAACCGATTCACTGTATTTTTTGAAAGAACGTCCCTGTTGACCAAAAACCTTAATGACCTCCATGCCGGAGATATACTCAATAATCGCGTCGGTCATCGTTTTGTTGGCGGCGTACCAGGGCATCATGCGCTTCATACCGTCCGTCATCATAAGCAAAACGGGAATCATCCCTATTATAATGGTAACAAGAGCAGCAAGGGCCATACGCCAATCGACCATGAACATCACAAGAAAGACAAGTAGCACATTGAGAATATTCGCGACGCCCTCTGGTATGGAGTGGGCTAAAATCAGCTCCATCTCCTCGATATTCTCAACAAAGTTCTTTTTCACACTGCCCGTGCCGTAATCCTGTATGTCCCCCATAGACATACGTAGTAGCTTCCCCGAAACCCGCCGGCGCATACCCGCAAGGGTCTTATACGCCAATTCGTGGGACGCGGCCAAACCGCGTCCGGTCAACCAATTTCTCAGCAAAAGGCAGATCAAAATCGCCGCCGCCATAATCGTCAGCCAGCCGAATGAAGGCGGAATTGTGCCTAAAAAGCAGTCTATGACAAGACTGACCAAGAAAAACGGTATGATTGCGAACAGCACTGAAAAGCTCAGCAAAACGACCGCCCGCTTCATCAGTTTTTTGTCGCTGCCTGCATAGGATAAAACGCGCAGGAAATCTTTCATATTACCTCCAATAATTATGAGCCTGTCCTAAACCCAGAGTAACCGTGCACTTTCAGCGTATGGTTTTTTGAACAGATTTTTATATACCGTGCGATTCTTTTGTATAACAAGTCCATTGTATTTTAGCCGGTTTTTTTGTGCGGGCATTCAAAACTCCTTATTCCGTAAGTTCATAAGCTATGTTGACATTCAAAACCAATTTTCTTTTTATCGCTATATTTTTGAAGGGATGGATTTTATTTATAAGCGATACGGCGGCATTATCAAGAATTGAACTTCCCGATGAATGAACAACCGCAGCAGAAACGAGCTCGCCATTCATTCCAATCTCAAAAGAAACACCGACAACACCCTGAATATTGCGCCGTCGTGCCATTGGGGGGTATGCCAGATTTTTGTTGATAAATTCTTTAATATATACCAGCAGTTCATCATACTCATTACTTGTAACCGTTCCACTGTCATATACCATTTCCGTCCCATACTGTGTTTCTTCGCTATTTTCGCTATTTCCCGCAAGGGTGTTTTCAGTATACTCTGTTTCTTGCATGAGATTTGATACCGGTAATGGTTCTATGGGTCTTTCCTCTTTAACAGGGTTCGGTGCCGGTAATGGTTCTACAGATTTTTCAACTATTTTTTCCTCCTGTGGTTCATTTTGTATACTGTTTTGTGGCGCTATATTTGTTTTAATAATCTTTACCGTAGAAATGAACCAGTTTTCCTGAACAAGAGGTAGTGTACGAAACCCATTTCTTGCCACTCCGAATAAAACCAAACCATGAAGCACTATTGAAAAACCGATCATGAAAAAAAGCATATTATTTTTCTTCATGGGCTAAATGCAGATTTTCTATTCCCGCGTTACGGGACGCATCAAGAATAGAAAAAAAGTTTCTATATGGCACAGCGCTGTCAATGCGCAGGACTACCAAACCGCCGATATTTTGACTGTCGAAGGACAGCAATAACGATTCAACTTCTTCCGGTAAAACATTTTTATCATTAAAAAAAATACGACCATCTTTATCAACGGATATTACTAGATCCGCTTCGACCGCTTCGCTGTTCCGGCTTGATTCAGGCAGATTAAGCTCGATATTCGGCTGTATGAGCGCCGAGGTTAAAATGAAAAAGAGGAGCAGTTGAAAGACAATGTCCAGAAGCGGTGTTATATCGACCCCGCTTGCCGCCATATTTTTTTTCGCAAAAGGCTTCATGTTCGACTTCCGGTGTTGACCTTTCCGGTAAGTATATTAAGTCGCGCGATTAAGAGTTCCATGTAATCGCTTCTTCCACTTACCAGACGTGAAAAATAGTGGTGAGCAAGCAGGGAAGGTATAGCAACAAAAAGACCGAAGGCCGTAGTAATAAGGGCAACCCAAATCCCGTCCGAAAGGAGTGCCACATCCGCCCGGCCTCCCAGGGCGGCAAGCCGTTGGAATACTTCTATCATACCCAGAACAGTTCCAAAAAGACCAAAAAGCGGGGCAATCGCAGCGATTGAAGCAAGGACGGGAAGACGGCGCTCGTTTATCATGACTATTTCTTTTGCCTCCGCGAAAAGATGTTCCTCAAAAAGATGCGGTATTTCGTCAAGCGCGTCAAAGTAAACGGTAACAAGGGGTAGGAAATATACTCTTTTTTGTTTTTCCGTAAAACGTCCGGCGGCGGCCTTTAAGTCCCCACATTCTTTATAGATTGCCGCAATTTCCTCAATGGTGCCAGCAGAGTGCGAGCGGCTTAACAGATAGAACAAGGCCCGTTCCAGAATAACCGCAAAGGAAATAACGGAAAACAGGAGCAGGGGGTACATGACCCACCCGCCCTGTTTGAATAAGGAAAGCATAAGTGCTGGTCTTGGCCCTTAAAACCGGTATTGGAGTGAAAAATTTACTGAACGGCCCATGTTTGGGTCAACAACATAGACCAATGTAGGTATTATCGACGCATATGACACATATTTGGTATCGGCAAGATTATGGACGGTAAGCTGCATGGCAAGTTCCCCGTTGAATTTGTTGATCACATACCGCGCCTGTAGGCCCCAGATAAGGCTTGGGTTGATGGTTGGCTGGATGTTGGCGGTATCAGTCTGGGGATACATTTCGCTTTTGTACAGAACATTGGGACCAAGGCTTAAGCCGAAAGGAATCTTCAGCATGATGGAACCTGAAAGGTTATGCTCCGCCACCAAGGGAACAAATTTGCCTTCATTGGTTCCTTCGGAGAATTTCGCGTTGACAAAACCATAGTCGAGATCCAGTTCTACATATTTAACCGGCGTTAAATTTAAGCCGATGTTGGTACCAAGCCTACCGATAGGGTCCTGATTTATATACGTAGAACCCGTTGCACCCATAATATAGGTGATTTCATTATCGATCCTCAGATAATAGAGATTCGCGTCAAGCCTTGCGATGTTTTTAATGTTTAATCCGATACCGCCTTCAACAGTCCAGCCTTTTTCCGATTCAAGATTGGTATTCAGGCTGATTGGCCCACCTGATTCCCAGGGCATTTGAATAAAATTGTCAAGATAGGGATACCTGAATTGCGTTCCATACTTCGCGTAGACCTTCAGAAAATCAACGGGATTAACGGTGACTCCCGCCTCATATACAAAAGCGTCAAAATTTGTTGATTCATCCCCCGACGGGTATGACACGTTCACAGAAGTTGGAGTGCCCGAGGAATAGTCAATACGTGTACCCGACCATGCATTCGCATGCGCGTTTACAAAGGCCGCATCGTAGCGGAGCCCTGCGTTCAAGGAAAGAAGTGGAAGTGGCTCGAAGTTGACCAAAACCCAGGGGCCAACGGTGACCTCGGACATCGTTTGTACGGTAGGATTCGTTTCCTTTTCAAGGTCAGAACTGGCTTCCACCTTACTAAACGTAAAAAGCATATCAAGGCCGCCGGTAAAGCGCAGCCCCATGCCCCCCGGTTTCAGTTCCGCGCTTACTTTTGGCCGCAGGCCAAGCATCTGCGGCGTTATGTTATAAACATTGCCGTAATCAGGTCGATAGGATTTTAACTTGGAAAAATTATGGGAAACCGGTACATCAAGGCTCAGGGTATCGTTAATTGCCCAGGTGAAGCCCAAACCGGCGATTGTTCCGAAAGAAGAAAGGGTGGCGGCCGAAGGTCCCGCATTCTGCGTAGGGTCATCGTCAAATTGGGCTTCCGTTAGCCATGTGGGAGTCAAGCCGTTTTTGGCGTAGAAGCCCACATTCGCCTGAAAGCTCATGGCATCATTTATATCCCAAATCCCCCGTAGTTCGCCGTTGCCGGTATCAAAAGCTGAATGTTTCTGATAGCCTTGGGATCCTCGGTGTCCGCCGCTAATCGTAAAACTGCCCCAGTCCATGGGCCGATGGTGGGAAAAGCGCTGCTCGTTCTGAAAAAAGCTGCCCCCGGAGACGGCAATGTCCGTCTTTGTCGCGCCCGATTTCTTGGTAATAATGTTGATCACCCCCGCTGAAGCGTTGTCGCCATACTGGACGCTTGCCCCGCCGTCCAGCACCTCTATCCGTTCAATCTCGGAATGATTGATCGTTTCCCAGTTTAGATGCCCCATAGTCTGAATTGGGTTGAGCCTCATACCGTCAACGATAACCAATACTTTTCCTCGCCCAAACTCACTAGAAATACCCCGCATGGAAATATCAACGCTGCCGCCGGTATATTCTGTGGCCATCCTTATACCGGGTGCTGTTTCCAGTACCTCGGTTATTGTCGATGCCCCCGACCTTGCGATGTCATCGGCGGTAATAACGGTAACCTGCCCTGCGACTTTGTTTGTCGCCTCGCGGGTTCTGCCGGAGGTAACGGTAAAATCAAGGGACTCATCGGCCTCCATGTCAGAGTCAGGGGTTTCCTGGGTAAACACGGACTGGAGAACGGTGCTGAGCAAAAGGATTAAAAAGAGCTTTTTCATAAAAACCTCCACATCTCGAATACACCCCTTGTGCATTCGAGAGCGTATTGATAAAATACTATTAGTCTTAACTAACAAGGTGACTGTATCAAAAAATACCTGTGAAGTTAAAGGTCTTTACCGGTATTTTGGCGGATTGCGATAGTTTTTTGGCAATCCGCTATAATACGGCCCCGCAGGCAAAGGAGCAGGGTATGGATTCTATTGTTGATATGCTGTTTTTTCCCCAACTTTTCAAATGCGGTTTTTCGGAAAAGGCAAAACACCGGAACGGCCCGATGTACTTTTCGCTGAGGCGATCTTATGGTGAAGGGACGTTTCTGGTAAAGCCCGTAGGGAAAAGCCTTGCGGTTGGCGTATCGGATTTTTGCTACCGGCAGCCTATTGAAATTGTCTGGGAACAGCCTGAGTATTTTCATATAAACTTCGGATGTGGAAGTCTGCGGGGTATTCTGGGAAATATAGTGAAGAACGATGTTTTTCGCGGGCATTATCCTTCGGGATTTCATAATTGCAATGTGGGGGTCTCATTTTTACCGGACTTCTTTGACGATCTTCTGGGTCAGCGTCACGGCATTTCCAGGGATGAATTGGAGCAGGCTATTGACGCTTTGGGCCGTTTTCCACCGCCTCCTGATGCGGCGCTGGTCCTGAAACAAATCGGCGAAGGCGCTTCTTCCGGGGGCACCGGGAATGCATGGTTTGAGGCAAAAACCCTGGAACTGATTTCTCTATTGCTGGACTGGCACAGACGGCTTGATGTTACCGCACTGCCCCAGCTTACGGAACATGACCGGGCGGGGATAACCGAAGTACTGACATTTGTGGAAGAACATTTTACCGAGCCGATCAGTCTGAACATACTGGCAAAACTGGCCGCCATGAGTGTAAGCAAATTTACCGTTGCCTTCAAAAGGCATACCGGTTTATCCGCCACAACGTATATCAGCCGTTTTAGAATGGAAAAGGCGACAAACATGCTGAAAAAAACTTCAGTCCCGATAGGGGAAATCGCCACTATGGTTGGATATAAACACCATGCAAGTTTTTCGGCGGCTTTTCAAGAACAGTTTGGTATTACGCCCGGTGAGTTCCGCAAAGGAAATGACAAGAGGTAGGAGAGAGCGCAATCTTTTACCCCTACGGACTTTAAACACTTACAGCAAAAAGCAACGGTGCCCCGTCCGTTAATTCAAAGCCTCTTTAGGAATTCTTTCTTGCCATAACTGCTACCCTCAACGATGACCCTCTCCACTCAAAAATTATTATCGCCAAAACCCCAGAGGGAGTTGCGAATTTACTACACCAATGCAAATAATCCCGTCTATAAGAATGTGGGGGAAGTCTCCCCCCACGCTCCAGCCTTGCCGCAATCATTGTGAAGTTTTGCTTTGCAAAACTCTTAAAAGAGTTGACGCGAAAGCGGCAAGTCTTACGCTTCCCCCCTCAACGGGGGCTCCGCCCCCGTAACGCCCCCAAGAAATAGGAAAAAAATTGCTTCGCAATTTTTAAAAACATTAACCTTCGCCAGCCGCCGCATTGCTCCCCATACCGGGACATTTGTTCCGTCAGTCCCTTTGGCACGTCCCTTGCTTATGCGCCTCTTGAGGAGGCGCGCAAGGGCCGCGCCAACCCTACGGGCCGGGTCATTGTCCATTCGCTTACCGGGGAATTTACCCGCTCCATCCGTCGCATAGCAAATTTACTCCCTATAGTGGCAGGGCCGATCGGTGGTGGTTTTTCCCCGGACGGGGGAGGGCCGGGGGGAACCGGGGTGGCCCCCGGCGGCCCTCCCCCTTAAACCGGGGAAAAACAAAGGGGCGGGCCTGGGGTCAAGGTTGGGGTTATCCCAACCTATCTTTTCCTAGTTTGGAGGTTTCTATGTATACCCCGCAGTTCTCGGACACCGCTACCATCTCTGTCCGCCGTCTCGCTTGGGCGCTGGGCCTGTCCATGCCTAAAGCCGTAGATCATGTAGTCGGCTTGCTGCCCTCCCTGTTCCCT
>JAISQR010000040.1 GCA_031274035.1 Treponema sp.
ATGCTGGCAAAGGTTCAGAAACAGCTTTTAGGCGACATCGGCAAGTTCGTTTCGTCCCGGATTAAGCAGTTAGGGCAGGAAACCCCGCAATCCTCTGATCCCAATGGGGACCCCGGACATAAAATGGTCTAGCAGTTTGTTGCGCTTCGCTCATAAAACCTCAAAAAACCGCCGATCAGGCGGTTTTTTACCTTTCAAACTGCGTAAAGAGCCCATTTATCGTGGTTTTTATGGCATCTTTCAAGGAAAAAGGCCATAAAAACCTACAAGTGCAACAGGATCCTAGTCAACCGTGTAAAATTGACGCACTGAGAGGACAAAGTACAGCGCAGTTAGGACAACGAACCGCCGGGAACTATTCCCAAAACCAACTTTCTAGTATAATAGGCCAATCCTACGAATGAACAGGAGACAAAAAGTATGGCAAACAATCGAGACTGGCTCCCTCACGCCCGCACGGAGCAACTCCACATGGTCAAAGTCTGGCATACGGTCAACGACGCCAAAAAACCTTCTGGAACATCCCCCCGCCGACCCGCTGGAACTGCCCGAAGTCTTTGACCCACCACAAGACGGACATCATCAATTTTCCGGTAGGTTCATTGGGGAAGACTGTTCCCCTTATTTCAGTGTGCAAAATGGGGGATCATCAAAGCTCCCTATTTATAGTATATTAAAACCATAGGAATTACTAAGTATTATGCGTGAAAATCGGTAATTTTCCAGGAACCGCCGGGAAAACCAGGCGGGGGAAGCCAGGGATCAGAACTATACGGGGCTGGTGGATCATCACTGTTTTTATGGATGGCAATCGTGAGGCGTTATAAACCCTTAGGCTTCTGCGATTTTGTCTGTATGTTCAAGCCTATAACCGCCTTCATGGGCAGAAACAGCTTCCGCTGGACCCTGTAGGCCCTTATGATGGGGAACTTTTTAAACCTGGTCATCTATATGGCCCCCAGGGGATGCCTGCGAAAATTGCTGGCCGAGCGGAACTAAAAAAGGGCAGCATGGAAAACTTCCACACTGCCCAGGAGGAGGAAAAAACAGATTTCGCAGGAACGGAAATATACCTAGTAAATACATAGGTATTATATGAATATATACAAGTCCATCGTCTTTGTCAAGCGATATGGACAAATATTTCGCTAATTTATATCTTGGTAAAACAAGGTATTTACTATATGATAGAGGAATTCCGGGAAATGCTGGAAACGCCGGAATATGCTGCAGAACAGCAAGACGCCTTCGACTGCATCGTTAGGCAATACTACGAAAAAATACGCTCCTATTGCGGGTATTTCCTTGGGGGAAACCAGCAGGCGGCGGAAGACTGTACCCAGGATGTCTTTGTTGTTTTGTACAAGCGCATGAGCGCCTTACATGATTATGAAAAGATCGGGGGATGGCTCTACAAAACCGCGGGGAATCTGGTAAAACAGTACGCCGCGACCATACAGACGGAGCGGAAACGGCAGACAAGCCTGCCCGATTTTTCCGGGGAGGATGGCTCCCGTCCACTGCCGGAGAGCCTCCGCTATGAAGAGGCCTTTGACTTGTTAAGCGGCGAAGCAATGGAAGAAAAAATCCGCGCCGGAACGGACTATATCATGGGCAGCCTAAAAAAGGATGAACTGGCGATCTGGCGTATAGTGTTTCGGGAAAAGCGGCCCATCAGCGCGGTGGCTTCGGAGTTGAACCTGTCCCCCAGCGCCGCAAAGTCTCGGGTTGCCCGGCTTCGGCATAAAATCGTGGGGCTTGTCCGTCAATTTCTCGAAACATAAACCTGTTAAGCAAGGGGTGTGTTGTAATTATGTTATTTCTGCGGTTAATTCATATAATTTTTTTGTGGTATTCCAATTCCGTATGGTAATATTCTGATAAATTGGTGACCCGGCTATCTTTGAAAAATAGCTTTTCCGATAATGTTCTTTTACTCGGCGAAAATACACCGCGTTTTTCCCTTTATAAACAGTATCCACGCCGTCTTTTGTGCTGAAATGCTTTACCGCCTCATTTGCTGTTAGCGGTTCTATCAGAAATACTACGTCATATTTATAGTTTTCGTCATCGTCGCCAAATCCTTGCGGCTTCTCTGTAATAACTTCTCGTAGTTCATGTAATGATAAGGCCGAAACCTTAACCACCCGATTTAACCGCTCAAATAATACCGCTTCAATCTTTTCCGTTAATTTTATTTTATCCCGTTCAACAGCCGTGCATAAAACATTTCCGCTCTGTATATACGTTGTTACGTTGGAAAATTCCATCGCTTCAAATAGACGCTTTAATTCATCCATTTTTATAATATTGTTTCCACCGATATTAATTCCGCGCAATAATACCAGATACACCGTTTTATCCATGAAGCAGCTCCCTTATCCGCTGTTTTACCTTGTTCAGATCGTTGTCGTGTAGCAACGGTATTAGTCCGTTAATTTCCTCGATAGGTTTGTCCCACCACTTTAATTGTAACAGTAATGCTATCAGCTCGTCATCAAAACGTTTTCTGATGACTTTTGCCGGGTTTCCGGCAGATATTGAATAGGGTTCTATATCGCTTCCCACCACGCTTTTCATGCCGATTATCACGCCGTCCCCAATTTTCACGCCGGGCAATACCGTAACATTCTGGCCTATCCATACGTCATTCCCTATAACGGTGTCCCCTTTTAGCGGCATGCTGTCCAATGGAGGTACGGTTTCATTCCACTTCTCGAATATGTAAAAAGGAAATGTTGAAACGCAATCCATTTTGTGGTTTACTCCGTTCATAATAAACTCAACGCCGGATGCTATCTGACAAAATTTCCCGATAATGAGTTTGTCCCCATAAAAATCGTAGAAGTGTTTAACATGATTTTCAAAATCAACGTCGCTCAAATAAGTAAAGTCCCCTACGATTATATTTTTGTTTTTAATCGTCGGTTTTACATAGGTTACGGTATTTATATGAGGAACCGGAAACACAACATTAGGATCGGGCAATAGATTGTTTTCCACTATATCTCCAGCAATGTATTATTGAATATTTTTAACCTATTTCTTTTGTTGTGTCAAGTATTTTTTATCATTTTTGTGATTCATAAGGGAAAATTCCCCTTAACCCATCACGAGGGAGCGTATACATACCGATCACCTTTCACCACCTTCGGGATATACGACGGTTTCGTCAGTTTCTTAAAAACTGCTCGCATAAAAAATGCAACTTTTGGTAAATAACGCGAGTACATATAGAGAGGTGTTATATGAATAAGCGCAGCGGAGATTACGAGGCGCTGGCCGCGCTGGCTGCCTCCGAAAGAGAAGGGCGTTCCCATAAACGGGATCTCCTCAAAAAGCTGGAAGATGAATTACATAAGGACGAAGATGCCCTGGACCCTGTTCTGGCCGGAAAGCTGGTGGACAGCCTGTACGAAACCGACGGTTTATCGCCGCCCCAGGTAACGGGTCAGGAAGTCGAGGCATGCATTGCCCGGATCAAGAAAGAAGAACCGGGGAGCAGGCGGACCCCTCCTTTGGGCAGGTTCCTTTTTGCAGGCAAAGTCCGGCGTCCCGTCCGCTGGGCGGCGGCGTTTTGCGGTGTTCTGCTGTTTGTCTTTTCGGCCAATTATGTAACGGCCCTGGTAAGCGGCGCTTGCCTTGTTTCCAGAATAGAGCCACGCCTTTGCTCCGAGACAAAATACTGCCCCTGCGATAGGGAGCTCATGGAAAAGACCCCGCACTAGGTTGACCATAGTTGACTATTTTTGACTATATAAAGGAGTTTCGATGAAAAACCGTATTCTGATCGGCGTAACCGTGCTTGCTTTGGGCTTGCTCATCAGCCTGGGGCCGCAGTTTTTGTTCAAGCCCTGTGGGCCGATAACCGCCCATGACGGCGGCGGCCCAAGCTGGATGAAATGCCACTGGTCGGTCCAGGCGGAAATTGGCGTGGGCGCTTTGCTGGCGGCTTTGGGGATAGGGCTTCTGGTATCCGCGTCAAAGGATATCCACATCGGGCTTTTAGCCGGGATAGTTCTCTCCGCCATCCTCGCCCTGCTGATTCCCCATGTTCTTATCGGAGGCTGTCCGATGGCAACGATGCCCTGCCAGGCAGTCGTTTTTCCCGCGATAACCGTTCTCAGTATCCTGCTTTTGATTGTTTCCACGGGGAATATCCTTTACCTTGCCCGGAGCCGCAAATAGCAAAAGGGTATTTTATGGGAGCTTGATATTATTTTTGTATGGTTATATCATATTTAACCAATAGGCATACTATATTATAGAGAGATGGAGGTCACTATGAGACAAGTCGCTTATCCGCTCAGCACCGGACGCTTATCATGGGAAAATTTACGGCGCAGGCCGTTCCGCACCGCATGCCTTATCATCGTGGTGTCCATACTGGCTTTCACGCTGTTCGGCGGATCGATCCTGGTTTCCAGCCTTCAAAACGGATTGGACAGCATGTCAAAACGGTTTGGAGCGGATCTGATGGTGGTTCCTGCGGGATACGCTTCAAAGGCCGAAGGGGTGTTATTGCGGGGCGAACCCAGCCTTTTCTATTTTGACGGCGCCCTGGTTCAAGAGCTTGCCGCCCTAGAAGGGATCGTCCAGGTTTCGCCTCAATGTTTTTTGACGTCCCTTTCATCGGAGTGCTGCGACATACCGGTACAGTTAATCGCCTTTGATCCGGCCACCGATTTTGTCATCCAGCCCTGGATAGCCGAGATGCGGAGCGGTGATGTCAACGATGGCCAGTTGGTGGTGGGCAGCAGGATCGATATCCGGGATGATAATACCATAAAACTTTTTGATCACTATTATCCGGTTACCGCTCAGCTCTCGCAAACCGCAACGGGCTTTGATACCTCAATATTTATGACCAGAGCTACCATGGACCTGATCATGGCTACTGCTCATAAAGCGGGCAATGCCTTTTTGTCCGACCGGGAACCGCAAGGATCGGTTTCCGCGATTTTGATACAGTTGGATCGGAATACCTCCGCCCAGTCCATTGCCCGCGCTATTAAGCGGAACCACCAAGGGGTGGACGTGCTTGTCTCCCAGAGTATTCTTGCCGCCATCGCCGATACCTTGCGGGGCTTCATCCTTTACATTAACCGTTTTTCGTTTGTATTGTGGATCGTCGCCGTCATTATTTTGACCGCGGTATTTTCCAGCAGCGTGAACGAGCGGAAAAAAGAATTTGCCATCCTGCGGATTTTGGGAGCGTCCCGTAAAAAACTGGTCGGTATGGTCTTGGGTGAATCCGCTCTCGCCGGTCTTGCGGGAAGCATTGCCGGCATAGCCGCCGCGAGCCTCCTGGTATTCCCCTTCAGCGTCGCCATCAGCGCCAAACTAGCCCTGCCCTATATCCAGCCCGGAGCGGGCGGTATTCTGGCGCTCGTTCTGTTCAGTCTGGTCCTGTCCTTTGCCGCCGGCCCCCTGGCGGCGGTGTATTCGGCCTTCAAGATAGGCGGTGCGGAAACCTACTTTACCCTGCGGGAGGGTGAATAATGCTCCTGGAAATTGCCGCGCTTACCAAGGAATACAAACGAAACAAGCTCCCCTTCTACGCGGTGAAGGACGCCAATCTGTCCATAGACACGGGGGATTTTGTCAGTATCATCGGACGCTCAGGCAGCGGCAAAACCACCCTGCTCAGCATGGCCGCAGGTTTGCTGAAACCCACGTCCGGCGCAGTTACCCTGGAGGGCAGCAATATTTTTTCCCTGAGCGATGAGGAAATGTCTTTTCTGCGGAACACCAAAATCGCGTATATTCCCCAGGGGATGAGCCTGCTTCCCAACCTTACCGTGTTGGATAATGTCCGGCTGCCCTTTTATCTATCAAAACAGGAAGGGGACGCCGCAGAAAAGGCGCTGTCCCTGCTGGAACAGGTAGGCATTGTGCGCCTAGCCGGGGACTACCCCAAACAGCTCTCCGGCGGCGAGCAGCGGCGGGTTTCCATTGCCCGGGCGCTCATCAATGATCCCGCGCTCCTTATTGCCGACGAACCGACCGGCGACCTGGACACCGAAACTACCGCTGAAATCATGCAACTCTTCGGCCTGATTGCCCAAAACGGGACGGCGATTCTTCTGGTTACCCATGAACCGGACATGGTCTCCTATGGAAACCGCGTATATGTTATGAATGCCGGGACGCTGACCGAGAAAAAGTGAAGTGTCGGATATAGCAGGTCCGTTTTTTTGCCCCTGCATTTTTGTCTTGTTTTTTGCCTCTCTTTTCGGTACACTTTACTTGTGGAGGGAAGCCCATGACATTGAAAATAGAGTATACCTATTGGCTGGGAAAAGACGGATTTCTTCTGGGTTATCTCAACGATTGGCCGGAACATTGGA
>JAISQR010000100.1 GCA_031274035.1 Treponema sp.
GAAGGCTGTATTCTTGAGATGCGGGACGTGGTTAAGACCTTCCCCGGTGTCCGGGCGCTGGATGGGGTAAAGCTCCAGGTCCGGCCCGGCAAGGTTCATGTGATATGCGGGGAAAACGGGGCGGGAAATCAGTAATATTTTCCCCAAGGACGAGACGGTACCCATTGGGGAGTTGGTTCTTGAGGTTTTAAAATGTTTGCAATAGTATCGTTCCAGTTTGGAAAAAAAGCGATACTAGCAATTTATAGGAGGATTAAATGAAGAAAACGCTATGCGTTCTCGTGGTTGTGTTGTTGGCATCAACGGCACTGTTCGCCGCAGGTAAAAAAGATGCTGGTAGCGGCAAAATTCTGATCGGTTTTGCAAGAAGCGAGTCAAATGATACTTGGCTTTCTTACCTGCACGATGCGTTTGCGGCCCAGTTTAAAGACAGCACCGAGTACGAGGTCATCTGGTCCGATGGTCAGAATGACGTAACCCGCCAGCAGGACAATGTGAATGCCATGATCTCCCAAGGCGTCAAAGCTTTGGCAATAGTCCCGGTGGATACCAGCGCCATGGTGCCCATCACCAAGGCATGTCAGGATGCGGGAGTCATACTGGTGTACGTCAACCGGAACCCCTTTGTCGGTACCCAGCCTCCTGCAGGGGTTTATTACTGCGGTTCCGACTCGATAATCGCCGGGCAGCTCCAGATGGAAGAACTAGCAAAACTCATGGGAGGAGAAGGCGAACTCTGCATCCTTATGGGACAGCTCAACCAAGAAGCTGCCCAGGACAGAACCCGGGGTGTCAAAGAAACCATCGCGAAAAAATTCCCCAAAATCAAGATTCTTAACGAAGCCACGGGCAACTGGATGAGGAACGAAGGCGTCAACGTTACCGAAAACTGGCTTACCGCCTATCCCAATCTCAAAGCCATTGCCTCCAACAATGACGAAATGGCTATGGGCGCCTTGGTCGCCATCGAGAGCTCAGGTAGGAAGGGCATCATAGTGGGTGGCACCGACGGGAACCCTGATGCCCTCCAGGCCATCCGAGACGGACGCTTGGCCTGTACGGTTTTCCAGGATGCCAAAGGCCAGGGGGCGGGCGCTGCGGATTATTTGCGCCGGGCACTCAAAGGCGAAAAGCTTCAGCCCATCAACTGGATCCCTTACGTGCTGATAAACAAAGACAACCTGAGCCAGTATTTATAAAACCGCTTCGTGACGGAAGCTGGCCGGTTGGGACATGACGCCGTGTCGGCTTCCCTTTTTTGGAAAAATCCGGCTTGTTTGACAACCATGTACATGGTTGATCTCGCAAGCCAAGAGTCGCTTTGAACGGCGATTTTTATAAGCGCATGAGGGCTTCGGCGAATCAGGTTTTAAGCCACATAAAAGTAGAAGCCGGAGCCCGGCAGATCTACGATGCTGATGTTATTAATTTTGCACCTGGTACGACCCATTTGGACATTGTTTTCATTAAGCAAAGCGGCTGTTTTTGCGGCCCAGGAGTTTACAGTTGAGCAGCGAATACATTCTCGAAATGCGCAATATCGTAAAGACCTTTCCGGGCGTACAAGCCCTGCGGGGCGTAAACCTCAAGGTCCGCCGGGGGGAAATCCACGCTGTAGTGGGAGAAAACGGTGCGGGGAAGTCCACGCTTATGAAATGCATCGTTGGCATTCACCCGTCTACCAGCGGTGAAATTATTTACGACGGCCATATTATGGAGAACTATGATACGGCCAAAGCTCTCAAAATGGGAATCTCGATGATACACCAGGAACTGAACCCCGTTCTGTCCCGCCCTATAATGGAAAACATCTGGCTTGGTCGGGAGCCCTTGGGTAGATTCGGCTTGGTGGATCACAAAAAAATGTACGGTATGACCGTGGAAGTGCTCAAAGAAATCGATCTGAACGAACATCCAAAAACTCTTCTTTCAACTTTGACCGTAGCGAAGATGCAGATGATCGAAATCGCCAAGGCCATTTCTTACAATTCAAAACTCATAATTATGGACGAGCCAACCTCGGCCCTCACGGAAAAAGAAATAAACCAGCTTTATAAAATCATGAAGCGCCTTAAAGAGCAGGGCAAGGCCATTATTTTCATTTCACATAAACTTGACGAAGTATACAAAATCGCGGACAGAGTTTCGGTGTACCGGGACGGGGAATACATCGGTACCGAAAATGTCGCGGATTTGAAAATAGACCGCCTCATCAACATGATGGTTGGCCGGGATGTGAAGGAGATGTTCCCCAAAACCCTCTGCGAAATCGGCAAGGTCAGATTTGAAGTCAAGGGCCTTTCCTGCGGGGATATTTTTCACGATGTTTCTTTCAATGTGCGCAAGGGCGAGATTTTTGGCATTGCGGGCCTTGTGGGCGCCGGGCGCTCGGAGATCATCGAAACCATATTCGGTATCCGCCTGAAAAACGCCGGTCAGATATTTATTGACGGCAAAGAGGTTCATGTCAACAACACCCGGGACGCCATCAGGAACAAGATGGCCCTTATCACCGAGGATCGCCGGCAGTCGGGGATCTTCCCCGTACTGTCCGTACTTTTCAATATGACCATCGCGAATATCGGCATGTTTACTTGGAAGGGGGGGCTCCTTAAATTAAAGCAAATGAATAAAATGGGCGAAGAATACCGGCAGAAAATACAGGTAAAAACCCCGAACATGGAACAAAGTGTAGAAAACCTTTCCGGTGGCAACCAGCAGAAGGTGCTGGTTGCCCGCTGGCTCATGACCGCGCCGGACATCCTCTTTGTGGACGAACCCACCCGAGGCATCGACATCCTTACAAAAGCCGAAATCCACCGTCTCCTGAGTCACTTGGCGGGGGAAGGGAAGTCCATCGTTATGGTCTCTTCGGAGCTGCCCGAAATCATGGGCATGAGCGACCGCATCATGATCGTCCACCAGGGGAAAATAACGGGCATTGTCGAAAACCGTAAAGACCTGACTCAGGAAGAACTAATGGCCTACGCGACCAATACTCTTGATGAATACAAGAAACACCAAAAAGGAGCCGAATATGCCCAAAATTAACTACAAGAAGGTTACCCAAAAATATGGGGTTCTGTTTATCCTCATTGCCATGTGTATTGTTTTCTCGTTTCTTTCCCCGGCGTTTATGAGCGTTTCCAATATCCTTAATATTCTGAACCAGACTGCGATTTACGGTATCATGGCCCTGGGGATGACCTTCGTCATTATCGCCAAGGGCATTGATATTTCGGTGGGTTCAGTTCTCGCCCTTTCGGGCCTGGTGGCCGCCAGCTTGGCCCAGGTTCCCGCCCAAATGAAGCTCTACCAGAACCTGCCCCATCTCCCCCTCATCATCCCTATTCTTGCGGGCCTTCTCATAGGAACCCTCTGTGGCGCTGCGAACGGCGCCCTAGTGGCCTTTACCGGCATACCCGCGTTTATCGCCACCTTGGGCATGCAGACCGTAGCCCGGGGCTTCGCCCTGATCTATTCCAACGCCCGGCCAGTGAGCAACCTCACGCCCCAGATGAACTCCATAGGCAGCAGGGTCTTCGGAATACCCCTCCCGATTATCATTTACCTTTTCATCTTTATCATCAGTTATATCCTGCTGAACAAAACCCGTTTCGGGAAGAACACCTTTGCCATTGGCGCGAACATCACCGCGGCGGAAGTATCCGGTGTGGCGGTAAAGAAAAACCTCGTAATGATCTACGCCTACTGCGGGCTTCTGGCCGGTCTTGCGGCTATCGTTTTCGCGGGCCGGGTCGGCAGCGTCCATCCCGGCGCCGCGGACGGTTACGAGCTTACCGCCATCGCGTCCACCACCATAGGCGGTACATCCCATTCAGGCGGTATCGGCACCATAGGCGGCGCGGTGATCGGCGCCTTGGTGCTCTCGGTTATGCGGAACGGCATGACCTTGATGGGGTTTTCCCCCTACAGCCAGAAGATCCTTGAAGGCCTCATCATCGTGGGTGCCGTAATTATCGACATGCGCAAGCACGCAAAAAAGAAGTAGCCATGCTGACAAAAAAACGTTTCGGCCTTAGCGGTGATCATGTGCCCGAATAACGAGGCCTCGGACAGATACCCTCCAAAACAGAAGTACTTGGACACCGTGGAGGCCATGAGAATTTTTTTACCGGTGAAAAACCGGAAGGGATTATCTGGGTGCCTTTTAAGCCCATAACAAAAGATAACGTGGATCAGTATTTGTAAGAATAAAGACAGGGGAAAACCTCCTGCCAAATAATGCAAGGAGAAAAACATGGAATTAAAGGTTGGGGTAATTGGAACCGGGGCGATTGGGAAGGAGCATATCACAAGACTTACCAATAAGCTCTCCGGGGCAAAGGTTGTTGCGGTTACCGATGTCAACGAAGGAAGCGCAAAGGAAGCGGCGGCATTATGCGGGGCGCGGGTTGAAAAATCCGACAAGGATGTGATCAACGCCTCCGATGTGGACGCGGTGATTGTTACCAGTTGGGGGCCTGCTCATGCGGCATCGGTACTTGCCGCTATCGAAGCGGGGAAACCGGTTTTCTGTGAAAAACCGCTGGCGACTACCGCAGCGGATTGTAAAAAAATCGTGGACGCTGAAATAGCGCGGGGAAAAAAGCTCGTACAGGTGGGCTATATGCGCCGTTATGACAAGGGCTATCTGCAATTAAAAGAAATACTTGATTCCGGTAAAGTGGGCGCGCCATTGATGATTCACTGTACCCACCGCAATCCTTCGGTTGACGCAAGTTATATCACCTCCATGGCGGTAAGCGATACTGCCGTCCATGAGATTGATGTGCTTCACTGGCTTACCGGGGAACAATACAAAAGCGCCCAGGTTTTATTTCCCAAAAGTACCAGCCTCACCCATTCAAAACTCAAAGACCCCCAGATCATGATCCTTACTACCGAGAGCGGTATTGTGATCAATCTTGAGGTATTTGTTAACTGCCAGTTTGGGTATGACATACAGTGCGAAGTGGTCTGTGAAAAAGCCTCGATAAAAATGCCCGATCCCTTGTTTCCCTCAATCAAAATGGACGCTGAATATTCGACGGCGATTGAAACAAGCTGGAAGCGCCGGTTTATTGATGCATACGATGTGGAGTTGCAGGACTGGATTAATGCGGCAAAAGCGGGAGGGGCGGCCGGTCCTACCGCCTGGGACGGATACCTTGTGGGCCTTGGTTCTGACGCGCTGGTAAAAGCCCAGGAAACCGGCAAGGTTGAACCGGTAAATGCCGGTCCCTGCCCGTCATTCTATCGGTGATAAACAAAAGGAGAAACAATAAAATGAAGATTGGTTTTAACGAAGCTACGGCCCTTAAATGCAAAGGGCAGTCTTTGACGGCGGATTTGGAAGCCTGTGAGAAATACGGCTATGATTATATTGAAATCCGTTTTGACTGCGTTAAGGACTATCTCAAGGAACATACCCTTGATGAATTAGCCCTTTGGTTCAAGAATCACAAACTCAAGCCCTGGGCTTACAATACCCTCATTTTCTTTAATCTGCGGGATGCGGCGGGGGTAAAGGAAATCGATGATGAAATTGATTTTATCATCAAGGTTTCCAATGCTATCGGCATGAAGATGCTGATAACCGTTCCATCTTTTGACGTAGGCCCCCTCTCCATTGAGCAGGTACAAAAAGAGGCGGTAACACGGCTTTCCTATATTGCCGATAAAGTCGCCCCTCACGGTATACGGGTTTCTCTGGAATTCTGCGGATGCCCCAACTGTTCTATCAACCAATTTGGCACTGCCTATGATGTGGTTAAAGCAGTCAATAAGGATAATGTAGGTATTACCTTGGACACCTTTCATTTTCACGCCATGGATTCCCATTGGGAAGATTTGGAAAAAGCGGAGGGAAAGAAGATATTTGCCTACCACCTCAACGATTCGGAAAATCTCCCCATCGGTTCCATGCTGGATGATAAGCGGCTCTGGCCGGGCGAAGGATGTCTCGATCATGATCGTACTCTGCGGATACTCAAAAAGATAGGTTTTGACGGAGTTTGTACCATTGAGGAATTCCGCCCCGAATACTACGAACTGAGTCATGACGACAATGTTCGTATCGCGAAAGAAAAGACCGTGGCCTTGATTTCAAAGTATTACGATCTTTGAAAAACCTAAAGTAGATCAAATCTCCGGCAACTAACCGGTATATGAGGTGGTTCTAAACTCTGTTTTTTGGAACTGCCGTATATAAATTTAAATGGATCGCCAAAATAAAGCGAAGGAGAAAAACAATGCTTAACGGAGAAAAAAAGATCGAAAGCCCCCTTCGGTGGGGTATGGTTGGAGGCGGACGGACCGGACAGGTGGGGTACAAGCATCGGTCCGGGGCGTTGCGGGATAATACCGCTTTCACCTTGAAGGCGGGAGCTTTCGACATTGATTTTGATCGGTGTAAAAGTTTTGGGCAGAATTTAGGGCTTGATGTTTCACGGTGTTATCCCGACTACAAAACAATGTTTCTTGAAGAAGCTAAACGGAAAGATGGAATTGAAGTAGTTACTGTAGCAACACCTAACGGAACCCACTATGAGATCGTAAAGGCCGCGCTTGAGGCTGGACTTCATGTTATCTGTGAAAAGCCTTTGTTTTTTAAAACGGCTCAAGGCGAAGAAATAAAAGCCCTTGCCGAACAAAAAGGTAAAATTATCGGTGTTACCTACGGTTATACCGGACACCCGCTGGTGCTACAAATGCGTTCAATGGTCAGGAATGGCGATCTTGGCGATATACGTATGATAGAACTCCAGTACACCCACGGCTTTAACTCAGCCGAGGAATCGGATAAAGTTGACGCGCAAAAATGGCGGGTCGATCCAAAAACCGCGGGGCCTTCGTTTGTATTAGGAGATTTATCTACCCATACCTACTATATGTCACGTTTGATATGCCCGCATATCACGATAAAACAAATCCTGTGTGACCGTCAAAGCTTCATAAAAAGCAGAGCTCCCCTTGAGGATAATGCCTATTGTCTTATGCGCTACGATAACGGCGCGGTCGGGCGCTTTTGGGTTTCGTCGGTTAATGCGGGAAGTATGAGCAGTCAAAGGATTCGTATAGTTGGCTCAAGGGCAAGCATCGAATTTACCGATACCCAGCCCAATGAATTGATATACGAAATTCAGGGGGAACCCATTCAAAAAATGATACGCGGAATGCCGTATCTTTATGAAGAAGGCTTAGAAGACGAACGTCTTGGGGCTCTCCATTCTGAAGGACTTATTGAATCCTGGTCAAATATCTACTTGAGAATAGCAATGGCTATTGACGCGAAAAACCGTGGAGATACAAAGAGTTTAGAATCCCTGATATATCCGGATATTGACGCAGGAATTGACGGCATACGTTGGGTTGAAAACTGCGTAAAGTCTGCCGATGCCGGCGCGGTATGGGTTGATTTTGAATAAGGATACTTGACATGGGTGTCCAAAATGGATGTCCCATGTCGTTTGGATTGTCTACTGAAGGAGATACAAAAATGGCTATTCAAATAACAAGTGCGCCCTGTTGTTGGGGTGTGGATGATCCGAAAAATCCTTACTTGCCTGATTGGCGGCGGGTTTTATCTGAAGCCGGAACAGCAGGCTACGGCGGTCTGGAGCTTGGCCCTTATGGGTATCTTCCTCTGGATTGTAACATCGTACAGGAAGAATTGGATAAAAACAATTTATTCATTGTTGCGGGAACTATTTTTGATAATTTGGTTGATCCCGATCATCTTCCCGCTCTTGAAGGACAGGCCCGCGATATTTGCCGTATTCTTACAGGATTAAAGAAAGCCCCGGCAGTTACAGGTCAAAAACAAGCGGCGCCATATCTGGTTTTAATTGACTGGGGGCATGATGAACGGGATTACGCTGCCGGTCATCCGGATACGGCTCCACGGCTTTCCGTCGATCAATGGAAAACGATGATAGACCATATACGAAAATTGGCAAAGATTGCAAAGACAGAATTCGGGATACGTGCCGTTATTCACCACCATGCGGGAGGATACATTGAATTTGGCGATGAACTGGAAGCGGTATTGCGGGATGTACCTGAATCCGAGGCAGGTTTGCTTTTGGATACCGGACATCTCTTTTACGCAAAACTGGACCCGGTTTCTTTGATAAAAAAATATGCCTCCCGCATTGAATATGTTCATTTTAAGGATGTTAATTCTGAAATGTACAACAAAATAATGGGTGAGCATATTCGTTTCTTTGATGGAGTTGCAAAGGGTGTTATGTGCCCTTTGGGACAAGGGGCGCTGGATTATAAAGAAATCAGAAAGGCGTTAGAAGGTATAAATTACAACGGTTATATTACTGTTGAGCAGGAACGGGATCCCCGCAACGCGGACGGCAGTCTTGAGGCGGTGACGGCGAGCCTGCAATTTTTGAAATCAGCAGGTTTCTGATTCGTTGCGAAGGGTACATACCCCGGCCGCTTGCGGCGGAACTAAGGGTATGTACCCTGAGTCAAAATACCTTGTGAGAACAACAACCTCGGGGCTTGCCCCGAGGTATGTTGATTCGTTGCGAAGGGTACATACCCCGGCCGCTTGCGGCGGAACTAAGGGTATGTACCCTGAGTCAAAATACCTTGTGAGAACAACAACTTCGGGGCTTACCCCGAGGTTGTTGATTGCAACTTACACAATATTTTAATTAAGGAGGCTGTCATGGCAGGTTTGGAATCACATCAGGGGGTGCTTCACACCATCAAGGCGTGGCTCTATCCCAATTACCTCAAGCACGCGGAGGGCAAGTACATGGCCCGGGCGCGGGCCGAAACGCCGCTTTCGGTGGAGAACGTGTGCGCGGCGGCCACCAC
>JAISQR010000127.1 GCA_031274035.1 Treponema sp.
CTGTCCTGGGTAATGTGGAGATCCCCCTCGGCGCAGATAATTATTACAAATGTGTCTATACGGCGCCGCTGGTGTATAAAATTCCTTGATTTAAGCACTTCGCCGCTTGATTCATAAATGAGAGGCGCCCTGTTAGGGCTGACAAAATACCGCATCTTCCCCACCTGAACACTGGTATCGGAAAAAGCGGTCTACCCGGACTAAAATCCGGCCCGTTTTTTCCTTGAATCCCGCAATTTCAAATAATATCATGGAAAATCTAGGTTTTCAACACCTTTTCTAAAAAATCAAAGTTTTGTCTATGAAAAAACAGGGGGTATAATAATTCAACGGCAAGGGAATTTAACACTCATGCCGATCAATACTTTTTTTGGAGGAATTATTATGAAGAAGCTAATCGTTTTTCTCATGCTGGCAACAGCAGCGTCCTTTGTCTTCGCCGCGGGAGGCGGTCAGTCGGGCGGCGCCGCGGCAGGCGGTGAAAAAACCAAAATCCGGTTTACTGAATGGGACGGCGGCGACACCCTGGAAACCTATTGGGAAATCGCCAACAATTTCAACAGATCCCAGGATAAAATCGAAGTCGAAGTGATCAATATCCCTACGGACTATGACACCAAGATGATGGCAATGATCGCCGCCGGTGACATTCCCGAACTGGCCTGTATGGAAACGTCTACAATCATGTATCCTCTTGCAGATGAAGGCTACATCGTAAACCTTTTGGATATCTTCAAAGCCGATCCGGGTTTTGATCCCAAGGGCCTTTTTGAATCTGTTTCCTACTGGCGGGATGCCAACTTCCTGGCGGGCTACACTTTGGCAACCGAGACTTTCGGCGTATTTTACAATACGGAACTGTTTCAAAAATACAATGTCCCCGAACCGAACGTTACCTACAAGCAAGGCTGGACATGGGACGCCTTTCTTAACACGGCGCAGAGGCTCACCATTGATAACAAGGGTAATAACGCTTTGAGCCCGAACTTTGATCCCAATAATATCGTTACCTACGGCGTAACCTTCGGCAGATGGTTTGCTACTTATTGGGCGGTCTATAATACCACAGGCGGTCCGTATCTGGCTAAGAACAACACCCAGTACGGGCTTTTCACCCCCGAGGGTATTGACGCTATGCAGAAACTCGCGGACCTCATCTATAAATACCATGTGGCCCCCACCCCGACCGCCGCGGGCGTTCTGCCCGGAATGTCCGAGGCTTTCCTTTCCGGGAAAGTCGCCATGGCTCTGGGGGAAGGCCAGTGGACAAACGCGTCTCTTATGTTTGACGGTGTAAGTTACAATGTCGCGCCTATGCCCATGATCAAACAGGCCGGAAGCACTATCACTGCCGGAGCCACCTGCGTTATGAATACCCCGAAAAAAGAAGCGGCATGGGAATTCTTTAAGTTCATTCTCACCCCCGGATCCATCAAGCCTCTGGAACAAAGCGGCCTCTGGATGCCTAATCATAAATCCGAGCTTGAACCTTCGTATCTGAATACTATCATTACTTCCAAGCATCCCAAGAATCAGTATGAAGCCTTTTACGCGTCTTTGATCGACGGAAGCTGCGGCCGCGCCGTGTCCGGGGTCATCAAGAATTTCAATCAAGTCAACAATGAATTCGGCGCCATGCTGGATCCCCTCTGGATGGGAGAAAAGACCTATCAGCAGTTGGTAAACGAAAACGAAGCGCGGATCAACGCTTTGGTTCAAGGTTACCGCGAAACCGGTAAATTCTAGCGGTGAAGCCGGAAGCTCCGCTACGGGGCTTTCCGGCTTTTTTGTATGGGAGGAAGACTTGAAAAAAGGCGGCTATTTATTAAGCGTAAACGCGCTGAACAACATAACCGGATGGGCTTTCGCCCTGCCGGCTCTACTGGGGTATCTTTTACTGAACGTGATTCCCATGTTGTCAAGCCTGTATTACAGTCTTACCGATTTTAAGGGTATAGGAAAAGCCACATTCATCGGACTTCAAAACTACATCGGGTTTTTCAAAAACGAAGACCCCAACTTCCTTTGGTCCGTTAAAGCTACCCTTACATACACGGTTATTGCGGTCCCGGCAAATCTTATCTTCGCCTTTGTCATTGCCATGCTGCTTAACCGCCCTATGAAGGGACGTACTTTTTTCCGCGCCCTTTTCTACCTCCCGTCCATTCTGCCCGGAGTGGCAACGAGTTTCATCTGGCTTCTCCTTATGAACCCCGATTTCGGCCTTCTCAACGGTCTTTTGAAATTTCTCCACCTGCCGACGAGTATGTGGTTGTGGGAAGAAAAATCCGTTATTCCTTCTATTGTTTTTATGGGCATCTGGGGCACAGGTTCCATGCAGGTTATTTTTCTTGCGGGGCTTCAGGATATACCCAGAGTCTATTACGAGGCTATGGATATTGACGGCGGCAGCGCATGGCAGAAATTTACAAAAATTACCCTTCCCATGGTATCCTCAACGATTTTCTTCAACCTGGTCATGACAATAATCGGTTCCCTGCAAGTTTTTGGTCCCGCGTATATTATGACCAACGGCGGCCCGAATCATGCGTCCCAGTTCTATGTTTTTACCCTTTGGCGCGAAGCCTTCGCATATATGAATATGGGCGGTTCGGCGGCCATGGCATGGGTACTCTTTATCGCGGTAATTCTCCTTTCGCTTATAACGTTTGGAACCGCAAAAAAATGGGTTTACTACGAGGGGGAAAACTGATATGGCGGTAAAAACCGGAGTCATTCTTAAAAAGGCAATTCTCTATAGTATTCTTATCGTCCTTTCTATCGCATGCGTTATCCCCCTTTATTGGCTGGTCCGTTCTTCCTTTATGCGGAGTACCGATATTTACCGGGTGGATCCGATTATATTCTGGCCTAAAGAGATGATATGGGACAATTATGCCCAGGCGATCAAATTTATGGTATTTCTCCGCAAAACCATTAACACGCTCATCATCCTTGTCGGAAATATGGCGGGCGCCGCGATAACAAGCTGTATGGCCGCTTACGCCTTTTCCCGGGTTCAGTGGAAGGGACGGCAAATTTGTTTTTTTATACTTCTCACATCCATGATGCTGCCCGGTACGGTTACTATCATTCCCCAGTACCTTATCTGGGCAAAACTTGGTTTTGTCGATACCTATGTTCCCCTGATCCTGCCGGCGTATCTGGGGGGAGGAGCCTTTAATATATTCCTGTTGAGGCAATTTTTCCTGGGAATCCCGAAAGATCTGGACGAGGCCGCAAAAATTGACGGCGCGGGAAACATCTGGATTTTTTCGCGTATTATAGTACCTCTTGCAAAACCCGCGGTTATGGTAATTTGTCTTTTCATCTTTTTGGGCTGCTGGAACGATTTCTTCGGCCCCCTCATCTACCTCAACACGGCGGATAAATACACCCTGGCATTGGGGCTGCTGCAGTTCAGGGGGAATTATTCTACCCGCTGGAATTGGCTTATGGCCGCTTCCACCATTGTGGTTGTCCCCTGCATTGTGATGTATGTCTTTACCCAGCGGCGGCTTATTGAAGGGATCGCCCTAACGGGACTCAAGTCGTAAACACAGACACAAATACTGAAGTTGACAGGAAAAGATCTGTTCAGGGGGAAGACCGGGAATCGGACGCCTTTCCTCGGCGCCCCTATCTTTTTCCCGCAAGCTCAACGAGGGCAACAGTAAGTC
>JAISQR010000222.1 GCA_031274035.1 Treponema sp.
TATCAAGCCATTTGATTACATCAATGAATACAGGCAGTTCCTTTTCGCAGGTATCTTTTTCCAATTTATTCGCGAAATATTTCTGCCCTTCTATCCAAAGACCTGAAACATTTTTACCGTCGCTTGACACGGTAAGTATCCCGACAGGTGATTTAATTTTCTGAACGTATTCCATGATTATTCCCCTTTCTGTATTTTGCCGGTGACAAATTCGTATTCTTTTTGAATATAGTATAAAACGCGGACAGGCTTGCAAATCCGACACCATAAGCAATATCTATGATCTTGTCGTTGGTATTTATTAATTGCTTCTTTGCTTCTTCAATTCTTAAATAATTATAATATTTTTTCGGCGTAATACCGTAGTACTCTTTAAATATATTTACCATGCGGCGACCGGTTACGCCAATCTGTCCGATCTCTTTAGCCAACTCATTTTCTTGATTAAAATAACGGTTTAACAATAATTTTATTTTTTCCGCTATTTCTCTTATTGGTTGATATTCCAGAAGATCGGGCCGGCATCGTTTACACGGGCGGTGTCCTGCCTTTACAGCCTGTTTTATGCTGTCAAAATATACTATATTTCTTTTAAGGGGTAATTTTGATTTACAAGAGGGCCTGCAAAATATTTTTGTCGATTTTACCCCATAAAAGAAAATGCTGTCATATTGTTCATCATTTTCAGATACGGCCTTCCATTTTTGATCAGCGGTCATTTTTCCCCCTCTTTTTCCCGGGAATGTAATCCTTCATTCCCTCGATTATACCGGA
Organism: Treponema sp.; assembly: GCA_031274035.1. Taxonomy (GTDB): domain Bacteria; phylum Spirochaetota; class Spirochaetia; order Treponematales; family Breznakiellaceae; genus JAISNI01. The sequence goes on from JAISQR010000222.1 coordinate 775, forward strand.
TGAAATTGACCAGAGGTAAAGACTCGCAACTGTACAATACGGACTATATCTGCGCCTGTATTTTTCAAATGTCCTTTTGTTTATAGTTCTGTGATGATACAACATACGCAGGCCTCTTTGAATCGCGAGATCATTATAACTAAGAATATCCTGCCTTTGTAAACAAAAAATCATTATCATTTCGGCGGTCCATTGCCCAATTCCCTTTAATCTGGACAATTCATTGATTATTTCATTATCTGAAAGATTTCTTACATTGTCAATGTCGAATTCACCGCTTTTAATTTTTGATGAAAATTCTTTAATATATTCCGCTTTTTTAAACGTCATTCCAAATATTTGTATTTCTTCAATACTTAGATTACAAATACTATCACAGGTTACCATCCCCAGCTTATCGGTCATTCTTTTCCATATCGTCTTTTGTGCCGATATTGATATTTGCTGCCCGATGATATGGCGGATTATTGAGGAAAATAAATCAATGTCAACAGATCTTTCTATATGCCCAATTTTATCAATGGCACTGCCGAGTATTTTATCTTTATTTTTCAGATAATATATTTCAGTTTCACCATATTGGAAGAACATACGATACAGCCTCCAGGAATTAAGGTATCATATTATTCTGAAAAATTCTTCCTGTTTTTGAACATTCAAATTTTTATAAATATTTTACAAATTTTTAGGCAAAATGGCACATAACAGTCCGTATATACTCCGCCGCCCTCGATGCCGCCAAAACGTTATGCAAAACAAGGGCTGATATGTTTTGAAAAAATGAGGTATAAAGCTCCCCTTGACAAATGTTCAAGGGCGGGATACCATCAAATTATAACAGGAGGCAGTATATGATTGAAGTTACCTTTAAAACAAAAACAAACGAAACATTGACCTTAGCGGCGGTGTTTTTTTCTTATCAGCTCTTTACGGAAGACGGAGAAAACGGTCCGAGGTGGAATTTCTCAGGGTCTATCCAGCTTGAAAAAAGCCTCCCCCCGTTTTTGTTACAACAGGCAAGCAAAATGCCCGACGCAAAAGATACGCCATCGGGACTTGAAGTAAAAATCCTGCTTCCCCAAATTGAAAATGAGACCCTCAACAAAGATGAGATTCTGCTTAAAAATGTTACGTTCTCAAACTCCTGGGGCGAAAATTTTTCCGCTTATAATAATAGTGCTCAAGCCAACATTGAAAAAGCGGACTCGGAAGCAACTATTTACGGAGTTGATTTTTCGGCCCGGTAAACAGGATGCGCAAAAAGGAACTTGCGTATGGCAGAGGAAACATTCACCGCCCTTGATTTGACTGCGGGTACGGTGTATTACGTTACCGCCAAATTTACCGACGCTGGCGGCCGGACCTATCCCAAAGGGGAAAGCTGGCTTTTTACGGGGCTGCTGGCGGATACCTCGCCCTACGTTCCGGGGGAAAGCCAATACTGGAAAGACACGACGATCAACCTGGGGGTGGAGACAGGGGGTAAATCCTCTTGTATCCCCCTTATTGATACGGAACAGGGGCAGGCGCGGCTGATTGAGCATTTTTCCGACTATGTTTCGGTGAGCAATTACCACATCGCGGCCCGCTGCGCCGACCCCGCCGCGGTGGAATGGCTGCTCAATGCCGGCCTCAAGCCCTGTCTTGACAGGGATGAACAAACGCCCCTCCATTACCTTGCCCGCTGCAACATCCACGGAGAAGACATTGAGAAACGCTCCGGCGATATATACCGCACCGCGCTCCTGCTTCTGGATGCGGGCCTTGATCCCAACCGGCGGGATATGAAGGGCATCGCGGCCTATTTCGATGCGGGACTAAACGGGCTTTATCCCTTTATCCGGGCAATGGCCGACAGAAAAGTCAGGATGGACGCTGTCGGGCAGGAAGGAAAAAATCTGCTCCACGCGATCTGCGCCCGTTTGTATCACCGGAAAAGCATCGCGGGCGAGCTGGACCGGGGCAAAGAAGGTGATCGCCCTGCTCCTGGAATCGGGAGGCGTCGATCCCGAGGACAAGGATATCTTCGGCACAACCCCTCTGGAATACGCCCAGCGGGGCGGAGGTGAATATACCGGTGAGCGGTATTGTCCGCGACAATTCCGCTTACGTCGGATACCGCCGGAATGATGAGGCGGAGGACGAGGGGCCTGTCTTCGCGGACAAGGAAGGGGACTATCCCCTGCACACCGCGGCGCCGATGCGGCCCTGGCGGACAACAAGGGCAAAACCGCCCAGGACTACGCCGTCCAATACGGCTTTGCCGGTATCCTTGACGTGCTGCTGTAAGCGGGGAATAAATGGGAAAAGAAATTTAACCACTGACTTCACGGATACCACGGACAAAGAGGAAGAAAACCACGAAAGACACTGGGAAATAATTTATGCCGCTTAATAAAAATGATTTGTCAAGAATATATTAAAACAAAGCGCAACGGCACATGACAAGCCGGTAACCGCTGCGCCCCCTTGTTTTTTCTTAAATGGGCAAATCCCTATGGCGCGGCGGCAATTTCCTTTTGAACCATGTCGCCGATAATGTCCGCCGGGGTCTTGTGGGCGGCTATCGCCTTGGTCAACAGATAATCCGCCGTAAACGAGTCAACCGTTATCGAACGGGCCGCCTGGGCAGCCAAAGCCGCCTTCCGCCGGGCGAAAAATCCCGTTCCGTTGGGGCCTACCTTGGGTGTTGTGTTTGTCCATTTCTCATCAAGGGCGTCATATTCTTCTTCGGTTAAATCCGGCATAGTTCCTCCTACTCTTTTTCAAGCAAATGTTTAAAACCATTCCGGCATTTCATCGCATAAAACACCCGAACCGTATCACGATCAAGGACATTATAAAAAATTTCAAGCGCCTTGGCGTTCCGGTCAAAACCGATAAGCAGCCGTTTATTTTCGGCGTCTTCATCGTCTTCAACGAAACCGTCATATTTAACGGTATCTATGGCCCACCGAATATCAGCCTCACTTATGCCATGTTTGAAAGCCGACTGGGTAAATTTGATGTCAACGTCCATGATCTTAACTTCCTGATAGTAAGTATAGCGTAAAAAAGATGGAACGTGAAGAGAAATTCTCTCTTCTTTCTTCTCTTTGTCCGTGCCGTCCGTGAGGTCTGTGGTTAAATTTCTCAGAGGAAGAAACCACTAAATACACGAAAGACACTAAAAAAGATGCCAAAGATGACGACCCCCGCCGCAAGCAGCGGGGTATCGTCGTTCGATAGGAAGTTTATTGTACTGCCGGGTCTCAACCCCGCAATACATTGCAGCTACGAAGATTCGCCCTAAGGCTCCCCCGCGCAAGCGGGCTCTTGGGTATTCGACCCGGCTTCGAATAAAGCCCCCAAACAAAATTTTCGCGCCTTTCGTGCTTAAAATTCTTCCCTGTTCCCTGTTCTGTGTTCACTGTCCCCCCCCCCCCCCCCCCCGTAATGCCTCACTATAAATTCTAACCCTGGATACTTGCCGTAACCGCGGCGCTCCGGTATACTCATTCCACAAGGAGCGTTTATATGGCGGACGGACGCCGCCGCAGGGAACGGTCGTCCGCAGCAAAGGTTATACGGCGGAAGACTATGAAATTTTTAAATCCCCTGAAACGCGGGAACAGTCATAGTATAGCCTCACGGCACCTTACATTCTTTCTTCTTTTTATCACGCTGCCGGTATTATTGATACTTATACTGTTCGGATTCTTTTTCAGGCACGAGATAGTCAAAACTACCAGAAACCAGCGGGAAATAACCCTGCGGCAATACGCTTTCGGCATAAACCTTGAACTAAAAGGCATATCCATCATCGCGTCTTCCCTGATTCACAATACCGCCCTGATGGACAGATCAAAGGCGTTTATCGACGCTAAAACGCCGGAACAGCGCTATCTTATATCGTCCGAACTTGAAAAAATATTCAATACCTATTCCATCCTGTCGCGGCAGCTTATCGGCTTCTATGTGATTTTTCAGGGTGAAGACACTCCTTTCGTTTCGCGGAATTATGCCGGAATAACCCTTTCAGAAGATGAGATCGACGCCTATACCGTTATGGCGGAAGACAACCACGGTATCGTCTCGTTCCCCGACAACATGAGTTTCAGTTACGGTCAGGAATCAGGATGGTATATCACATCGCTGGTGGTTTCCCCGCCCCGGAGGGCCGCTTCCGCCACAGGGCTCCGCACGCTCATTGTCCCTTTTGTAATCAATCCCCTGATGGATTTTATCAGGCAAAAAAGCGTTGAAGGAAAATCATCAAACGGCGCTTCCGACTATTTTCTGATAGGCCGCAACGGCAATGTGCTTGCGTCAAGCGATACAACCGCTATCGGCTCCGGCATTTCCGTGATAGAAAGCGCCTACAAAGGATCATACATATTTATAAAGACGCCGGTCGAAAGTTCATCCTGGACTCTGGCGGAAGCTATTAATATCCGTTCTCTTACCAGGCCGGTGAATACTATTTTATACATTCTTTACTCCGCGGTAATCATAATCGTGCTGTTCTTTGTCCGCTATAACACATTTTTCTTTGACAGAATCCTCAATCCCCTTAAAGTCCTGATCTCTAAAATGGAAACGGTAGGAAACGGCGATTTTTCCGTCCGGGCGGAAAGCGGCAGTTTTATTGAGTTGAATAAAATAAGTGAGTCTTTTAATTATATGGTTGAAAAAATCAGCCAGCTTACCGAAGCCATAAAAAAAGAACAGGCGGAAAGGATACGGATGGAGATTGAAGCCCTGCGGTATCAGCTTAATCCCCATTTTCTCTGCAATGCGCTGAACGCGATCCGTATGATGGCTATCATCACAAAAAATGACGCCATCAGAAAAATGAGTTCCGCGTTAATGATGATAACGGAAGATACCCTTGCCCGGGAAGATACGGTATACTCTCTTGAACACGAACTTTACATTCTTGATAATTACGTTTACATCATGAAGGTCCGTTACGGCGATACCTTTGAATTGATCAGGGATGTGGATAATTCCCTTTTAAACATCGGCCTTCCGTCGATGATATTGCAGCCGCTGGTGGAAAACGCCATACTCCACGGCTTTCACGGGTTATCCCGGCCGGGCATCATCGTGGTCTCCGCCGCCGTTACCGGAGAGGGGGATAACAAAACGCTGCTGGTTTCCGTCAGAGACAACGGCAGCGGTATGCCGGAAGAAACACTGGCGGATGTTTTTAACCATCACAAGGCGGGCTCCCAGGGCTTTAGCAGAATCGGCTTATACAATGTACGCAGGAACATCATCCTGTCCTACGGAAGCGCCTACGGGGCGGAGGCGGTAAGTTATCCCGGCGAAGGAACGGTAGTAACATTGAGGCTGCCGGTACAGGAAACAGAGCGGCATGAAAGCCGCTTTATGAACAGAAAGGGATAATGTCCGGCATGATGAATATGCTGATAGTTGATGATGAACCTCTGGTACTGCTTACCATAAAGTCCCTTTGCCGGTGGGAAGATTTCGATCTGCGTATCGCCGGAGAAGCCGCCAACGGAAAGGATGCCCTGGAATTTATCAGGGCCAATCCCGGCATTGATATTGTGGTAGCGGATGTGGACATGCCGGTGATGAACGGCATTGAATTCGCCGAGGCTTTGCGGCGGGAGAATTTCAATCCCGCGGTAATATTCCTCAGTTCTTACAGCAACTTTGAATATGTGCGGAGCGCCTTTAAGTCGGGCGCCTGCGAATATATGCTGAAATCGGAACTTGATGAACACTCCCTCCTTGACATTATCAACAGAATCCCTAAAGACCGCTTTCTGAAGCGGTGGGATAAGGCTGAAAAACAGGAAGATTTGGAAGATGCCCGTTCCGCTTTCTTTGCCGGAATCCTTAACGGCGGCGGTTCCGGCCTGGAATTGCTTTTCAGGCAGTCGGCCTTTGCCGTCAACTGGCCTTTTTATTTTCTGATACTTCGTCCCGGCGACATTCTTCTGGTTCATCAGCGCTACGAGAACAGGCTGTACGATTTTCAAAAAACCGTTACTGATTTGATCCGGCGTTTTGTCAAACGGTCTTCGGGGGACTGCGGTTCCCTTTCCTACGATCAATACTACCTGTTTATGAAAACTCCCGAAGAACTGGACGCCGCCTTTGAGATGTTTTATAAGGCGGCCTGGACCTATATAGACACAGGTTTTGAGAAAAAGACAGGCGGTCCGGCGGCGGACCTGGCGGAATTTAAAGAGCAGTTCTCCCGATGCCTGGCGGGATTTCTGCCGCCAAGCCGGCTTATTATACGCAGCCGCCGTTACATCCGGGAACACTACCGCGATCCCGCTTTAGGTCTTCGGGACATCGCCCGGTACAACAACGTCAGTAAAAATCATCTGAGCTTTGAATTTACCCGTGAAACAGGAGAAAACATCTCCGATTTTCTTACCAGAACCAGGATCAAGGAAGCCGAAAAACTAATTATGGAAACCAGCCTGAAAATATATGAAATCGCGGAAAAAACCGGCTACCTGAATGTGGAAACGTTTACCCGCGCTTTTAAGCGGATAACCGGCAAATGCCCAAGCCGGTTCATATCCTGAAATTTGATCAAGAAATCGTAATTAAAATCATTTACAATTTTATGCATCCGGCTTTATCATGTTTTCATTCTGATTCATTATGGAGGAATTGTATGAAAAAATTTATCGGGTTCGTTCTGATTCTTATGACGGCAGGCGTATTGGCCTTTGCCGGCGGCAGCAAGGATCCGGGCAAAATCACCTTGAAAATGGGAGACAATCATCCCGACCGGAATACCGGTGTCGGCGCGGTCATAGAACGGATTAACGCCGAATTCAAGGCGGCCCATCCCGACGTAGAAATCGTCACCGAAAGTTACCAGGATCAGCCATGGCAGGAAAAGGTAAAGATCTACGCCACCGCCAATCAATTGCCGGACGTGATGAAATACTGGTCCTTCCCCGGTATGATGCTGCCCCTTATTGACGCGGGTCTCCTGGAAAAATTCAACAAGGCTGATTTTGCGGGTTTCGGCTACATGCCGGGCGCTCTTGAAGGCAACGAGTTCAACGGCAGCCTCTACGGGATACCCGTATCCGCCGACCTCTGGGTACTCTTCGTAAACAAGAGTCTTTTTGACAAAGCGGGGGTTCCCCTTCCTTCCAGTTGGGAAGATATTCTCGCATCGGTTCCCAAATTTAAAGCCCTCAACATAACGCCGGTAGTCACTGACGGACTGGAAGGATGGCCTCTCTGCGAATTCTTTGACAATATCGCCCAGCGCATCAACGGCGATTTTTCCAGGGTTGACGCCGCTATTACCCGCAAAGCCAGGTATACGGACAACGATTTTGTTCAGGCGGCGGCTTATATTCAGGAGCTCGTAAAAGCGGGCGTCTTTAACGCCAACCTGACTACCTCGGACTACGGCGACGCCCGGAACCAGTTCGGTCAGGAGCGGGCCGCTATGTATATGATGGGTTCCTGGGAAATGTCACTGGCTACGGATTCCAACTTTTCCGACAACTTCCG
>JAISQR010000336.1 GCA_031274035.1 Treponema sp.
AACTTACCGGTATTTCTCCGGGGTTTTTATTCAATTTCAATACAAAACGGTTGAAAGACGGGGTATGGAGGGTTGCCCTCCAATTCTTCGTGCCCGCAGACCATAGGTCTGACGTGCCCCGGAACCCCTGGGTTCCTTTGTGGTAAAATTTTTTCGTTCTTGGTTATTCGTTCTTACGTTATGGGTCAAGATTAGCCCATAAACGCCCGCGTTAATCGGAATTTTTGCATATTCATGCAAAAAATCCCGATCAATGGGCATGCTGTGCTCTTCGAGCATTCGGAGTTTGTAAGGTATAAATATTCATGTTTATGAATATTTATACCATTTTATGCGCGAAGCGCAACAGGCTGCTAGGAGCCTGTGGGACATCGGTGAATTTTTGCATATACATGCAAAAATTCCGATTAACGGGGCTCCTTTGGGAGTTTGCAAGGTATAAATTTGCAATAAATTGCAAATTTATACGATTTTTGGGCAAAGCCCCACAAACTCCTAGAGCTTCTTAAAACATTCACTGATGATGGGGTCCAGGGATGGAACATCAAAGCCTAATGAGGCCGCTTCCGCCCTTTCCCTGCTCTCAGCCCAGTTCATATAGGGGTCCGAGTAGTGTTCTTTAAAAAAAGTGAAGATAAGCGTTTCAACCCGTTCCGGCAGGGTAAAGAAAATACCTTTTTTGGCGCCCAATACTTTGCGGATAGCAGACATAGCGTTGGCAAGGAAGCGATCCTGGTAAATATCGTAGGAACGACCGGACAGCTCACGCAGCCGGTCCGCAACAGAGCCTCCGGCCTTTATCTCCGGTCTCTGGAAATGACTTTTTATAGTATACATACTTTCTCCCTTTTCCGCCGGTGTAGGCCCAGCCTTGTTTGTCTTACCCCGCGTCTGCAAAGGAATCTCTCCGCTGATCTTTGCCGCTTCGGGGAGTGCGGCCGGCCTTTCCCTTTTTCGGGGCAAGGCGGCAGGAACAGGCTGCGTTACCTGCCTGCCGGCAGGGATTAATCCTGCACCGGCAGGAACAGCGGCCTTCCTGCTCTGCCTTACCCTCTTCTGTCTGGGCGCCGCTTCGATAGCAGCCTTACTGTCCGGCTTTACCTTTTCCCGCCCGGCTGCCGCCTTTTCAACGGCAGCCTTACCGGCCTGCTTCACCTTTTTCTGCTTGGGTACTTCTGCCGTTTCGCCGGCAGGGGGGATGAGGTAAGCCTTCATCGCATTCCACTGCTGCTGAAGGTAGCGATCCCCCTTAACGGAGTAATAGTACCCGGTCATCAGGGATGACATGACCTGGGTAAGTATCTCATCATCCCGCATATTCCTAAGACGGCATGTACGGATAACTTTATATGCGTCATAGTTTTTAACGCCGTACTTCCTTGAATAAAGATAGAGTACCCGTTCAAACGCATTGTCATTGACAAGATTCCAGTACTTGAGGCAGTAGGCAAGCGTCTTATCTTCAAGGCTGGTAAAAATAGAGGGAATTTCAATGCGGGCAAGATCGCGAGGCGAAAAAACAACCGCCGACATATCCAGAAGCGGAAGCGCTTCCGCTTTGATGCCGTGCGTTTTCTGCCGTTCATAATCCCTCCAGTCCTCTACGATACGGCGCTGCCTTTCGCGCTCCGCTTCTTGCTGCTTTTTATTCTCGCGGCGGCGCATCTCTTTCCCAACCACACCGAGGGACTGATCAAGATAGGCCCGGATCAGGGATGCGGCCTTACCGGTAAGTTTAACCTCGAACTTCAACGCCCGCGAGTATTCATAATAACGATCTATCATCGACATTGCCGCATATCTATCCTGCGGAAGTATCTTTAAAATATCCTCTACCGTTTTTAAGGTTGAATACACATCCCTGGGGTTATATGTTTCTATCTTTTTTGCTATAAAACTTATAATCTTCTTGGTTTTATCCAGAGCAAGTTCAGCCAGCCGCCGGTATCCGGCGGTTAAAAGCTGTGGAAAAATGGGGTCTCTGTTACGGTAGGTACGCAGCAGGGCGGTGCGGAATTCATCATTGGGATAGCGGGGCCTCAACCGGGATTCATAGAGATTCAGGGCTTCCCTGGGGAATCCCGATGTACGGAGATAACAGTACCGTTCAATATCAGGATCCGAATTGGGCCGCAGGGCGGGATACTCCTCCCTGAACAATTCTTCTCGAATTTCATTTATATTCATAATAGATAAATAATACAAACAATATCAGTACTGTACAATATTTGTATCGGATATACACCGGCCGGTATACATGATACATTCTATCAGGAGGAACCTGTTTCCGCCCCAAAACTTCAGTTTTTATGGCTCGAAAGCGTCCGCATATTGACAGACGCTTACAGATTCAGTATCGGTAAATAAAATAGTTCAATTAATTGGTAACTTCTTGCGGTTTGTTTTATTTTTATGATATTTTATATTATATGAAGATCAATAAACAACAACACAGGAAATTCTTTTCGGGTAAACAGTCTCTACATGCCGGTATAGCCGGTATTTTGCTGTTTTTTATGTCAAATCCGGCTTTTTCCGCGCCGAATGATACGGCTTTGGGGGACGGACTCTTCGCACGGATTACGACATCCCGCGGCGACATAGTGATCCGCATGGAATACCAGAAAGCCCCCCTTACCGTCTGTAACTTTGCGGCCCTTGCCGAGGGAAAAATGACCGTTACCGGCGGTAAACCCTTCTACGACGGCCTGAGCTTTCACCGTGTTATCGCCGGCTTTATGATTCAGGGCGGGGATCCGCTTGGTAATGGTACGGGCGGTCCGGGATACCGCTTTCCCGATGAAATTGACTATACCCTCAAGCACGACCGGGCAGGTATACTATCTATGGCCAATGCGGGGCCGGGGACCAACGGCAGCCAGTTCTTCATAACCCATACGGCAACCCCCTGGCTTGACGGCAGGCATACTGTTTTCGGCAGAGTGGTAGAGGGCCAGAATGTGGTCAATGCCATTAAACAGGGCGATAAGATAGAGAGAATCACGATAATCCGTAACGGCCCTATGGCAAACGCCTTCAGGACTGATCAGGCCGCGTTCGACAGCCTCCTCAGAGGGGCAAGCGCCGCGCAGGCAAACCGCGTCATGGCAAAACGGGAGGCCGATCTAACCCTGATAAAGGGAAAGTACCCTAATGCTGTAGAAACAGGATCCGGCCTGCGCTATATTATTCAAAAGCAGGGAACAGGCGCAAAACCTGCGCAGGGTAAGATAGTTCAGGTCAATTACAAAGGCATGTTCCTTTCAGGTGAAGTGTTTGACGCCTCTGATATTCAGGGCGGCCCCCTGGAATTCCAGGCCGGCGCCGGCCGTATAATCCCCGGCTGGGAAGAAACAGTCCTGGACATGAAGCTGGGTGAAAAGCGCCTGGTGATTATCCCGCCGGAACTTGCCTACGGCGAAAGGGGCGCGGGCGACGGCGCCATTCCCGGAAACAGCTTCCTGGTATTCGAGATGGAACTGGTAAGAATACGATAAGTATTCAATTTTAACGACAGATTACCCTGAAAACCGTATTTTTGCAGCCTTTAGGCGAAAAAATGTAAGGTCTGTCCTGGATTATACGGTAATCAGGGTAATTTGTAGGTGCGGATAAACCCGCTCACCAGTTCGCGGGCGTTTATGGGGCGGGGCCTGTAACGTTATTCTTACAGGGGGGGTTTTCTGGGCCCCACGCCGTGAAAGATACGCGGATAAACCCGCTCACCAGTTCGCGGGCGTTTATGGGGCGGGGCCTGTAACGTTATTCTTACAAGGGGTTTTTCTGGGCCCCACGCCGTGAAAGATACGCGGATAAACCCGCTCACCAGTTCGCGGGCGTTTATGGGGCGGGCCTGACGGCTTGTCTCCCAAAAACTAAAGTTTTAAGAAAACCTCATTAATATAAAAAATATACACTTTTTCTCCTCTTTAATATATAATAATGGAATTATAAATTATCCAGGGATATACCCATAATTAAAAGAGAGGCGGTTGGAGTATGTATAAGCTCAAAATAATGGCCGGTCTGTATATCGCGGGATTACTTCTTTTATGTATGCCCGGTTGCGGCAGGGAGGGGCCGCTGAACGGGAATGAACATTCCGGTTATATTTCCTACCGTGATATACCGGGGATAAGCGAAGAAGAAATAAGGGCGATTGAGGCCCTCAGTATCCGGCGGTCCAGTTTCATCTACGGTATGACTTTATCCACCGATGCTTTTTATGACCAGGACAACAGGATGAAAGGGTTTTCCGTTCTATTCTGCCAATGGCTTACGCGCCTGTTCGGGATAACCTTTAAAACCACCATCTACGAGTGGGACGCCTTGATTGCCGGTTTTACCTCCCAAGAGATCGATTTTACAGGCGAGCTGACCAAAACAGAGGAACGACTGAAAACATATTATATGACCGATGCCATCGCCGAGCGGGGGATAAAACTCTTCCGCATAACAGGCAGCGAAAAACTGCCGGAAATTACCAAATTCAGGCCCCTGCGCTATGCCTTTTTAGAGGGAACCATAACCCATGCTCAGATCGCGGCCCTGGAACGGAATCCTTTTGAGATAGTTTTTGTTGACGGTTATGAAACAGCCTACGAGAAGCTAAAGAGCGGCGAAGTTGACGCCTATATTGAAGAAGAAGTTTCAGAAACCGCCTTTGACAACTACCACGATGTGTCTGTTGAAAATTTTCTCCCTCTGACCTACTCCATGGTATCCCTGGCAACCGCAAATCCCGATTTTGAACCTATTATCTCGGTGGTTCAGAAAGCCATACAGAGCGGCTTCATCTATCATATTTTGAATCTGCATGACCAGGGGCGCCGGGATTATATGCGTTATAAGATGTCTACCCGGTTCAATGAGAATGAACGGAACTATATCAGGGATAGGATAACATCAAACCGCCCCGTTCCGATAGTCGCCGAATATGACAATTATCCGTGCAGTTTTTACAATACCTCGGAGAAGGAATGGCAGGGAAGCGCCTTCGACGTACTCAAGGAGATTGAAGCCCTTACCGGGCTTAGTTTCAGCCAGGTAAACCAGGTTCAGTTGGAACGGCCTGAACTTTCGGCCATGCTTGAAACAGGCGAGGCGGCAATGATTACGTCGTTGATCCGGCAGGAGGAACAGCGCGACCGCTTCCTCCGGCCCGGCGCCTCGTACCAGACCGATTACTACAGTCTCATCTCCCGCGCCGATTACCGGGATATCAATTTGCATGAGATCATATACCGCCGGGTAGGGCTGGTACAGGGCGCCTCTTTTGCGGAGGACTTTCAGAAATGGTTTCCGCTTGCCCGCACAACAGAATATCCAAACCTCACCGACGCCTTTAACGCACTGGAACAGGAAGAAGTTGACCTGGTCATGGCCACCAATAATCTGCTGCTGGGCTTAACCAATTATAAGGAGCGGCTGGGCTTTAAGGTAAATGTTATTTTTAAGGAATCTCAGGAATACACCTTTGGTTTTAATCCAGAGGAGGCTGTGCTGTGTTCTATAGTATCCAAAGCCCTGGCTTTGATCGATACGGAGACCATATCCGGCCGCTGGACCCGGCGGGTCTTTGATTACCAAGGAAAACTGGCCCGTGCGCAAATTCCCTGGCTTATCAGCATCTCGTCTCTGATGCTTTGCCTGCTTGTCCTGTTCCTGGTTATTTTCCTGCGGCACAGGCAGGGAAAAAAAGAACTTGAAATACTGGTACGGGAACGTACCAGGGAACTGGAACTGCAAACCCAGGTAGCCAAAACCGCTTCCCGCGCCAAAAGCGCCTTCCTTGCCCGCATGAGCCACGAGATCCGCACACCCCTCAACGCTATCATAGGACTGTCGGAAGTGGAGCTTCAGGATGAGGTTCCCCTTAAAACCCGGACTAATCTGGAAAAAATATACAGCTCAGGCTCTACTCTTTTAGAAATTGTCAACGATATCCTGGATATATCTAAAATTGAGGCGGGCAATTATGACATTACACCGGTAAAATATGATATCGCGGGGATAATCAACGATACGATCCAACTCAATATCGTGCGCATAGGTTCCAAGCCCGTGGAATTCAAACTAAAACTGGAAGACACCATTCCCCGCCGTTTGTTTGGGGACGAACTGCGGATCAAACAGATTCTCAACAACCTGTTGTCCAACGCCATAAAGTATACCGAAAAGGGAGTGGTTGCCCTGGAAGTAAGCTGGGAGCGGCAGGGAGATACCGCGCGGCTGCACTTTACGGTACGGGATACGGGAAGGGGTATCAGAAAGGAGGAATTGGGAAAACTGTTCACCGAATACACCCAGCTAGATATCATGGCCAACCGAAAGATTGAGGGAACGGGA
>JAISQR010000527.1 GCA_031274035.1 Treponema sp.
CCGCAGGGGACCACCTACACCGACACTAAAGCAGTGATGCTGCAATTACAGGAATTCGCCATTGATGAAATCCAAGGGGCTAAAAGTATTATTGTTGACGTGGGCAGCTCAGGCCGTGCCATGGGCGGCGCGGGAACTAACAAAGGTTCAATTACCGTAAGCCTCGACATGGACAACCCCGCTTCTGACAAGAGCGCCGCGGTGCGGACAAAGCTCCTTTCCCACGCGCGGGACTTTCCCAACGCCGCCATGAGTTTTAGTGCGGGTATGGGCCGGATGATGGCCGGCGGCAGCGATATTGACATCGCCCTCCGGGTTGACGATATAGATACCGGCCTTTCCGCTGCCAACGAGATAGCCGATCTCATCAAGGCGCATGTGCGTGAACTTACCGAAGTAAGCGTAGACATGACCGAAGGACTGCCCCAAGTAGAGGTAGTGATAGACCGGAAGCGCGCTTACAATATGGGGCTTTCCATAAACAGTATCGCCAACGAAATCTCCGCGGCCATGAACGGCGCCACTGCCACCACCTTCCGCTACGCGGGGGAGGAGTACGATGTGGTGATCCAGCTTACCGAAGCCGACCGCGCGAAACTGCCAGACCTTGAGCGTGTTTTTGTCGCGTCTTCAAGCGGGACCCTGTACTCCCTTTCAAACTTTGCTTCGTTGGAAAAAGGTTCAGGTCCGGTAAGCATAAGCCGGGAAAACCAGTCAAGAATCATACACGTTACCGCCAACCTTGCCCAGGAAAACCTGCGGGCCGATGAGGTGGAAAACAAAGTCCGGGAAGTGTTGGACGCCAACTTCATTGCCCCCGAAGGAGTACGTATAAGCTACGAAGGGCAGTGGGGAGAAATTACCGACACCACAAAAACCTACGCGCTGATTTTCACCCTGGCGGTTCTGCTGGTGTTCGGCGTCATGGCGGGGCAGTACGAGTCGTTCAAAGACCCGTTTATCAACCTTTGCACCATTCCCCTTTTAGCAATCGGCGTGGTGTTGATATACCTCATTACCGGGCAGGCAGTAAGTATGTTTACCCTCGTCGGGGTCGTCATGCTTGCGGGCATCGTGGTGAACAACGGCATAGTCCTGGTGGACTACACCAAGCTCCTCGTGGGCCGGGGGATTCCGGTACGCCAGGCGGTGCTTGACGCGGGTGTTTCCCGGCTCCGTCCGGTGCTGATGACCACCCTGACCACGATCCTGGGCCTCATCCCTATGGCGTTTTTCCCCGGGGAATCATCCACCATGATCCAGCCCATCGGCCTCACGGTGATAGGCGGCCTTACCTCGTCAACCGTAATTACGCTTTTCTTCATTCCGGTGCTGTATTCCCTTATCAACGAGCGCAGGGGAAAAAAGGAGCTTAGCCATGAAACGGCTTGAAATTATCGCAAACCAATCGGTACAGGAAAATATTCTGCAGCGTCTTGAAACCCATATCGAGGGATTTTCTTACACCCTTATCCCGGTGGTACACGGCAAGGGAAAAAACTGTGCACGTCTAGGGACGGCAATTTGGCCGGAAGAAAACTGCATGATCATCAGTTATCTCCCGGATCAGATGGCGGATCTGGCGGCCTCTCTGGTGGAAGCGGTTAAGCGGCTCTTCCCTCAAGAGGGGATTAAACTCTTTGTTATAGAGACAAACCAAAACAGCGAATAGGCGTGTTCAGAAACCTCAGTTTCCGGCAAGCATCAGGGCCAAAAAAACCGTCCGAAGAAGATACACGGTTTCAATGACAAAAAGATCATATTATTCCTGCTGTTTTTGCGGTTCGGTTTTATCCAGAAGCCTGTATGTATAAAATCATTCAAAAGCATATCTATGCTGATTAGCCAGGGAAGCAGCGCCCCTGATAAGCGCCTTAACCATTTGTTTTGATATTTCCTGTTTCATCAGATAACGTCATGGGGGTTCGGTATCCATTTGCCGAATTATTTCGAGCGTCTTTAGTGAAACGGTTATGATTTTCTTAATAAGGGTTATTATTTCTTTTTTATAGGCTGAATAATGATAATCGTTAAAATGTTCCGCCAAAGTCTTGTCGTCAATGGGCCTTATTTTATACTGGTCGATAATCCATTCAAGGGCGGACCGGATGCATAATTTGTAATGCAGCGTCTCCGGGGGTATACCGGTTATGATGGTATCATCTATGATTATGCTATTTGATTTTTTATCAAATTTGAATTCACTTTTTATATTTTCATTGGTACTTACGGATATTGTAACCGGGTATTCTTCAACTGTTTCATAGTTTACATGAATATCCATGAGGGAACCTCTAAAAACCTTACTTTTGAATAGACTTGTTTAATAACCACCTAAATGTTCCTGTCATGGTTTATGAGACCACAAATCAAAGTCATTCTCAGTGAATGCCGGTTACAGCAATGACCCCGATAAGGATATGCCATGCTCTTGAATGTTTTTATTTTGGCGTTTATAGGTTCAATCACCACCCGCCTTCTGGCAAGATCTGTATTATACGCTTTTTCTTCTTTGCTCAGTTGATGATTCTTACTTGACTTTACCGGTATGAAACTGTTCGGATGGTATTCTTTTATCCCAACATATCCAAGATCGGCGTCAAGCGGTATCGATTTGCTTATGTCTTTTCCTATGGTGTCTTTAAATACTTTGAAGTCATGCTCGCTGCCTTTGGCTTCTTTTACATCACCTCTTTCTTTTGTGTTTCGCTCTAGTATTACCGGTGTCTTCAACGTGTGGCGCTTTTTTTTCCCGAATACTACTCTTTTTGGCCTTTTTTCGGGCGGTTTAGGGGGCTTTCCGTGATATCTACTACAATGTACTGGATTCACGTTGATTTTCTCTTAAGCGCTTTTTTCCCGGGCAGAGCGAACGTGCCGTCTTTAACCAGGGTGTCTTCCACCCATTGGATTGAAAGGCAGACCGTGCCTTTGCACACGCCGTATTCCGCCGCGATACTGTCCATTGTCCGGTACTCCCTCAGGTATTTTAAGGCAATGTACAGCTTGTCTTCGGCTGTCAGCTTGGGAGGCTTGCCCCCGCTTTTATGCAATGCCTTGAAATCCTTTTGGAGAATCAACAACATTTTATGAAACGTACCGGGTTTTACCCCGTACAGCCGCTTAAAAAGAACCGCTTTAGCATCCTGTGCTTTCTTTCCTCTACCCATTTGGATATTATACTATTTCCTGAGTTATTAAACAAGTCTAATATTGTTTCCTTTTTCGTTCCGTACATACGAAAAGTCATGCTTGTTTTTATTCAAAACAGAAGGCGGTCCAATCTTTTAGAGCTTGAGACGGCCTCTTTGTTGCCCCACTCAGGAGA
>JAISQR010000470.1 GCA_031274035.1 Treponema sp.
TGGCACAACCAGTTCCGCCTGCAAGTTACGAACAAAATAAACGAGGAACTGTTCAAGCCGCTGTTCAGCGCGGAAAACGGAGCGCCTGCCGCGCCGATACGGGTGTTGGTCGGGATGATGATATTGAAAGA
Source organism: Treponema sp. (assembly GCA_031274035.1). GTDB lineage: Bacteria > Spirochaetota > Spirochaetia > Treponematales > Breznakiellaceae > JAISNI01. Next base: position 132 of record JAISQR010000470.1, read on the forward strand.
AGGGCGGGGAATCAGCGACGAGCAGTTATTCGAGAGTGTGCGCTTCAATATGCTGGCCCGCAGCGCACTGGGCCTGTTGAACATAGACTACGAACCGCCGGTAGAATCCACGTATTACCTGTTGCGGCGGCGGATAGCGGAGTATGAGAAGAAGGGCGGGGAGAACCTGCCGGACAGGATGTTTAAGGAACTGACGAAGGAGCAAAGCATAGAGTTTGGGGTGAGCGGGAAGCAGATACGGATGGACAGTAAGCTGCTGGGTAGCAACATCGCGCGCTATGGGCGGTAGGGGATAGTGCACGAGAGGATACGGCTGTTTTACTAGGAGTTTGTGGAGCTTTGCTCAAAAGTCGTATAAATTTGCAATTTATTGCAAATTTATACGACTTTATGCGGGGCATACCCAGGGAACTGGACGAGGCGGCCTTGGTTGACGGCTGCGGATTCTTTGGGCAGTTTTTTAGGATCATTCTGCCTAACTGCAAACCGGCTCTTTTTACCGTAGGGATTTTCGGCTTTATCTGGAGTTGGGACGATTTTTTAAATGACGAACCCCGCCGCAGAGCTCGAACCTTCGGTTCGGCGGGGTATCGTCGTTCGAGAAGAGAAAGTCCTACGGACTTTTCTCATTTTGTACTGGGGGCCTGCTACCCCGCTATATTGCTGGAGGAAGAATTGAACCGCACCAGAGTCTCCCCCGCGAGCCAGCGAGCGGGCTCTTGGGTATTAGACCCCCTTCGAATCAACTTATCTATGTAAACAGTATCGGCAAATTTACCGCCGCCCTTGCCCTGCGCATGTTTACGGATAATTCCGCTATGACGCCCTGGGGCCAGATGTTCGCCATGTCGATTCTTTCCATAATGCCCTACGCCGTAATTTTCGCCTCCGCCCAGAAGTATTTTGTTGAAGGAATCGTTACAACCGGTTTAAAATGATGAGGAGGAAGTTATGGTAACAAGGATCGGTCATACGGCAATACGGGCAAGGGACATAGAAGCTACCGCCCGTTTCTACACGGAAGTTCTGGGTTTTAAGGAAGCCTTCCGCATGTATAGCAAGGAAGAGGGGAAGTTGAGTACTATTTATATTTATATTGCCCCCTATCAGTTCATTGAGATATTTCCCGGCGGGACAGAGGAGGCTGTTCAGGATAGGCAGTGCGCAATAGGCCATTCCCATATATGCTACGAGGTAGACGATCTTGCCGCATACCAGGAAGAGGTCCGCGCCAGGGGCGCTCCTATTGATGTAGAGCTTAAAACCGGCTTTTCTAAATGCCTGCAATTCTGGACCCACGACCCAGACGGCAACCGCATGGAGTTTATGCAGCTACCGCCTGAGAGCCTGCAATTCCAGGCTGTTGCGCGGATTATGGACGAAGAAGCGGCAGGGAAAAATGAACTACCCCGCTCTAAAAGCTAAACTTGATTCACAGAAAGGACGGGAGTTTATCTTTTTTTGATATTGACAGATTCCCTCTATAAATGTAAGTATCTTATATGAAGCGCCTCTAAAAATCATCGGGGTTTTTAGAGGCGTCTTCATCTTTTTGGCAGGGGCGTTCCGTTACAACGGATTAAGACTTTAGAACATGATTTCCCTTATATTTATAGCTTTAAGCCTTTCTATGGATGCCTTTGCGGTTTCTATAAGTTCGGGTATCTGCGTCAGGGGGCTTAGGCCCTTCCATGCGCTTAGGGCCAGCTTCTTCTTCGGCCTCTTTCAGTTCCTTATGCCGGTGGCAGGATGGTATCTGGGCGGTACTTTGCTCGCTTATATTGAAGCCTATGATCATTGGATAGCCTTTATCCTGCTGGCCTTTATCGGCGCTAAGATGATAAGGGAAGCGGTAGGTATAAAACGCAAGGCCGAAACGCCTTCCGCGGAACGCGGGGCCGCGGAACGCGGAGCCGCGGAACGCGGGGCCGCGGACATTTGCAGGCTCCGGCCCCTCTTTACCCTATCGGTGGCTACCAGCATTGACGCCCTTGCGGTGGGCATATCCCTTAATATCATGGGGCACGGTATCTGGATTTCCTCCGGGATCATAGGCGGGATCACATTTTTTGTGTGCCTTGCCGGTTTTATTCTTGGCAACCGTCTCCAGCAGGGCCTTAAACAGGGGATAGGTTTAGGTTTTGAAAAATGCTCGGAGATAGCCGGAGGCATCGTTTTGATAGGTATTGGGTGCAAGATACTGGCGGAGCATCTTTTAAACAGCGGTTAATTTTTTATCTGAGGTAGATTTCCCAAAACTTCAGTTTTTGGGAAAGGCTCGGATTGTTTATATTAATCAGGGGGTAACTACACAACGTGCGTGTTTTCACGTTTTTTTAACAAGGGGACGCTATCCCTGCCTTAGTCCTGAGTAGTTACAAAACTTCTTTAAATTTCTACTTATATTTTTTATAAGTCTGTTGTATACTATCCACAAAATGTCAACGCACTTCGCGGAGGAGGAACCATGTTAAAGATCATGCGTAATATCGGCATCATGGCCCATATAGACGCCGGAAAAACCACAACCACCGAACGGATCCTCTATTATACGGGGAAGAGCCACCGCATCGGCGAAGTTGACGACGGTGAAGCCATTATGGACTGGATGGAACAGGAACAGGTGCGGGGCATCACCATACAGAGCGCCGCAACGACAACCTACTGGAAGCGGACGGAAAACGGTCCGCGGTTTCAGATAAATATCATTGATACCCCCGGCCATGTTGATTTTACCGCGGAGGTGGAACGATCCCTGCGGGTGCTGGACGGCGCGGTAGCCATCTTCGATGCGGTACACGGGGTTGAACCCCAGACCGAAACGGTGTGGCATCAGGCCGAACGCTACAATGTCCCCTGTATCGGCTATGTGAATAAGATGGATAGAGCCGGGGCGGACTTTTTTCCGGTTCTGGACGACATACGCGCCAAGTTAGGGGCTAACCCCGTGGCCCTTCAGATACCTATAGGAAGGGAATCCGGCTTTGAAGGCGTTATCGACCTTATTGAAATGCGGGAGATCCGCTGGGACGCCGCTTCTGAAGGCGAAAATATGCTTTACTCTTCTATTAATTCTTCGCGGGAAGCCTTGGCCCGCGAATGGCGTGAAAAGCTCATCGACGCGCTTTCCAGTGTGTCCGACGCGCTTACCGGTAAATACCTTGCCGGTGAAGAGCTTGAGGTTGCTTTTATACGCGCGGAACTGCGCAAAGCCGTACTGAACCGTGCCATCCTGCCGGTCTTTGCCGGCGCGTCCCGCAGGAATATGGGTGTACAGCCGCTCATAGACGCCGTAGTGGACTATCTCCCCGCGCCGGACGAGGTTCCGCCGGCAGCCGGTCATCATCTTAAAAAAGAAGAAGCCGTGGCGGTACCCTGCGATCCCAAAGGAACGGCCTTGGGGCTTGTATTTAAAATACAGAATGACCGTGAAGCGGGGGCGCTCTGCTATGTCAGGATGTATTCCGGCGTCTTTAAACCAGGTACGGTTGTATATAACATAGGCAAGAAAAAGCGGGAACGCGCAAACCGTATCCTGCGCATGCACTCCAACAAGTCAGATCCTATAGAAGAACTTTCCGCTGGGGATATAGGCGTTATTATCGGAATGAAACTTGCCCAGACAGGAGATACCCTGGGGAGCGAAGGCTGGCCGGTAGTGCTTGAGAAGATGCAGTTCCCCGAACCTGTCATTTCAGTTTCCATAGAACCTAAAACTATTTCTGACCAGGAGAAACTCAAGGAGATACTCGCCCTGCTTTCCAGGGAGGACCCTACCTTTACCACAAGGGAAAACGAAGAGACCGGCCAGCTTATCATATCCGGTATGGGGGAACTTCATCTGGATGTGCTTGTTACCCGTATCATTAAGGATTATAATATAGGGGCCAAAGTGGGAAACCCCCAGGTAACTTACCGTGAATCGGTAAGCAGGCAGGTGGAACGCCGCGAGACATTCTCGCGGGTAATCGCGGGGAAGGAGAATGCCGCCGCTCTTGTCATTACCGTGGAACCGGAGCCGAGGGGGACGGGGAACAGGTATAGCTGTGCGGTCAAACCGTCCAAGCTGAAGGAGATTCCAGGCGCGGTTTTTGACGCGGTGGAACGCGGCGTTAGGGGGGCCTTTGCTTCCGGCATAGTTCTGGGCTATCCTTGTATTGATATAGGGGTTACACTTACCGATATTGAATATTCCGAGCTTACCGGCACGGAGTTTGCCTACGAAGCCTGTGCCAGCCTGGGTTTTGACGAAGCATGCAGGATCGCCGATCCTATACTCCTTGAACCCATCATGGCTGTAGACCTTACATCGCCCAGGGAATTTGTCGGCGATGTGATAAGTCTTGTTACCCAGCGGGGCGGTCAGGTTGTAAGCATAAATTCCAAGCCTCAAAGCGACGAGGTAAAGGCCCTCTCTCCTATGGCTAGTATGTTCGGCTTTATGACCTCGCTCCGCAGTGTAAGCCAGGGCAGGGCAAATTTTACTATGGAATTTTCCCATTTTGAGAAAAAGAACGAGAAGGGTGCTGTATGACCTATTATCTGGCTATTGATATCGGCGCCTCAAGCGGGCGGCATATACTCGGCTGGCTGGAAGACGGGCAGCTTAGAACCAGGGAAGTCTACCGTTTTGACAACAATGCGGGGGTGAAGAACGGACATCTGTGCTGGGATATTGACGCGATTTACGCCGCCCTGATCGCGGGCCTTAAAAGATGCGGGGAAACAGGCATGATCCCGTACAGCCTTGGTATAGATACCTGGGGCGTCGATTTTGTCCTCATTGACAGCGCCGGCAGCCGTCTGGGGGACGCTGTCTGCTACCGCGACAGCAGGACGGACGGCATGGACGCCGAGATTGAAAAGATCATCCCCTATGAAGAACTCTATAATCTAACGGGCATAGCAAAACAGCCGTTTAATACCATCTATCAACTTACGGCCCTAAAAAAGGAAAGCCCCCAACTGCTTGAAAAGGCGGAACGGCTTCTTATGATGCCCGATTATCTCCACTATCTATTGAGCGGCATTGGGTCTAATGAATATACCCAGGCAAGCACGGGGGCGTTGGTCGATGCGCGGGAAAGGAACTGGAATCGGCACATTATCAACGCCCTTGGTTTTCCAGAGCGGCTTTTCAGGAACCTGGACACGGCCGGAGACGGAATCGGCCTTCTTTCAAAGGCCGTGGAGGCTGAGGCGGGGTTTTCATGCAGAATCACGCTTCCCGCGACACACGATACGGGAAGCGCCTTTCTGGCAGTACCCGCATCCGAAGATTCGGTTTATATATCGAGCGGTACCTGGAGCCTCCTTGGTATAGAAAGCATGGCGTCCATCATCACAAGGGAAGCGAGGGAGGCGGACTTTACTAACGAAGGCGGGTTTCAGTACCGCTACCGTTTCCTTAAAAACATTATGGGCCTCTGGATGGTTCAATCTGTAAGAAAGGAATTGGGCAAGAAACAGAGCTTTAACGAACTGGCGCAGACGGCGGAGGATACCGAAAGTTTTAGCACGGTGGTGGATGTCAACAATCAGGCTTTTTTTGCTCCTCAAAGTATGATAGAAGCGGTAAAGGAAGTTGCAGCGGAGACAGGGCAAACCCCTCCTGAAACAACAGGCGAGCTTATGCAGTGTCTCTACCGCAGTCTGGCTGTCAGCTACCGCGATGCTATTCTGAACCTTGAACGTATCGCGGGGAAGCATTTTAGTTCGGTGAACCTTGTAGGAGGCGGCAGTAAGGATGATTACCTTAACCGCCTTACCAGCCGTTTTACCGGTCTTCCTGTGTATGCGGGGCCTATAGAAGCGACAGTTGCCGGCAATCTTATCGTTCAGATGATAAGCAGCGGAGAATTATCCGATCTTGCCGCCGCCCGCCGGATTGTTGCGCAGAGCTTTGATGTAAAGCGGTATTAGGGGAATTAAACAGCGGCGCCGTCGTTCTTTGGTATACGTTCTACGGCGCCGCGGTTAAAATATAGGCGGTTTGAATTTAATGGGGAGGTATTATGACACGTTTTGAAGCGGCCAAGGCACATTATGGGGATTACGGTGTTGATGTTGATAAGGCCCTGAATGTACTTTCCGGTGTAAGGATCTCTATGCACTGCTGGCAGGGGGATGATGTTACCGGTTTTGAAAACAAGGGGAGTCTTTCTGGCGGGATAGCCGCCACCGGGAATTATCCGGGTAAGGCGCGGAACGCCGAAGAGCTTATGGCGGATATCAAGAAGGCCCTAAGCCTGATACCGGGGAAGCATAAACTCAACCTGCATGCAAGCTATGCAATAGGCGGATCTATACCGGATAGGGATAAACTTGAACCGAAACACTTTTCGGCCTGGGCCGATTTTGCCAGGGCTGAGGGTTTAGGGCTTGACTTTAACCCGACCTTCTTTTCCCACCCCAAAGCCGATAAGGGCCTTACGCTGTCCAGCCCGGATGCGTCAATACGCAATTTCTGGATAGAACACGGGAAGGCTTCGCGCCGTATAGCCGAATACTTTGGGAAAACCCTGGGCATGCCCGCGCTCAACGATGTCTGGATACCCGACGGCTACAAGGATATCCCCGCCGATAGGTATAAGCCGCGGGAGCGGCTCAAGGCTTCATTGGATGAGGTCTTCTCTGAAAAACTTGACCCTAACTACCTTATCGACTGCGTTGAGTCCAAGGTTTTTGGGATTGGGCTTGAGTCCTATACCGTAGGTTCCCACGAATTTTACCTCTCCTATGCGGCAAAGAACAATGTACTCTGCCTGCTTGACACCGGCCATTTCCACCCAACGGAAATGGTTTCGGACAAGATACCAAGCCTGCTCCTCTTTTTCGGAAAACTTGCCCTGCATGTGTCGCGTCCCGTCCGCTGGGACAGCGATCATGTGATCATCTTTGATGAAGAATTAAAGGAAATAGCCAAGGAGCTTGTCCGCTGTAACGCCTTGGACAAGACGCTTATCGGCCTTGACTTCTTCGACGCCAGTATCAACCGTATTGCGGCCTGGGTAACGGGGATGCGTAATATGCAGAAAGCCCTGCTTTACGCGCTCCTTATGCCGTATGAAAAGCTATCACGGTTCCAGGAGGAAAGCAATTTTACGGAAATCCTTGTTCTTATGGAAGAATGTAAGTTCCTCCCCTTTGCCGATGTCTGGGACGAATTCTGCGGAAGGAATGATGTTCCGCCCCGCGACGCCTGGTTTAAGCCGGTACTGGAGTACGAAAAACAGGTCCTGTCAAAAAGGAACTAGCAGCCGCGGACACTTCGTGTCCGATTGCACTTGTGGATTTTTTGCATATTCATGCAAAAAATCCCGATCAATGGGCATGCTGTACTCTCCGAGTATTCGGAGTTTGCAAGGTATAAATATTCATGTTTATGAATATTTATACCATTTTATGCGCGAAGCGCAACAAACTCCTAGCCCGTCAGGTGTAACCGCAAGACAGGTATGTATATTCACTCCCATCGTTTTGTCGCTGATGTAACCGTTACCCTCCGTGTTCCGCTGTCCGTCGTAATTCACCCCGGTCGTGTCCTGTACCGCGAGAATAACCGGTTCGTCGGCCATCCGTTTGACGGTTCCGTTCCGATGCGCCTTGATTGTATGCGAAGGGTACATATCCAAGAACCCGCTCACTGGTTCGCGGGGGAGCTTCAGTGCGGGGTTGTTGAGTATTTCATCCCGGTCAAACTTTTCGTTTCCCAGCAGATTATAAATAGCTGCGGACTTTAGTCCGATGCCTCAGCGCGGTTTTCCGCGCTTGTCCATATCGAATTACCCGGATTCTTGGACAGCGTTTCCATCGTCCGCACCAACCGCTTTTCAAGCCTGGCCTCATTGAAATCCACATGGGCGAATTCTTCCGCCATATTGAAACTTTCCCCTCCTGACATAACGCCCTCCCATATTATAGCTTTGGGGATATTATATCATACTTTTCGGAAAACCGGAAAATTTATGGGTCA
>JAISQR010000491.1 GCA_031274035.1 Treponema sp.
GAAGTCGTCGGACTTTAATCCGCAAACTCCCCCTCGTATATCGGTTCCATCGGACCTCCGGTCCGCAGCCAGTTGTACCGCCCGCTGGAGTATTTTGTCCTCGAAGGTCGGTATCCCTATGGGCCGCTTTTCTCGGACCTCTGGTCCGATGACACCGTTTCCCAGAACCTTGATGTGTCCATGGTGTTTCCTCCCGACAATTCTTTTTCCAGGTGCAGCCCTTCCCTCCCGCTTAGGTCGGGGTTCCATCGGTCTGGTTCCCCCGTTGCGGACCTTTGGTCCGACGGTACTATGACTGCATGCGGACCTTCGGTCCGACGACTTCTCATAGCCCTTCCCGTCTCGCTTCGTTTTCCTTCGTTCAACGGTACTGGTTAGGTTGCTCGCTTTTCGTGCTATTACCCCGGTTCCCCACAGTAATCTCCTCCCCCTTACGAGCGTGGGAGAGGCCCGGTGTATTTGTACCCCGCCTTGTCCGTCGTCGGCTCTTTCCTCCAGAGGCTATGAGACCTTGCAGACCTTCGGTCTGAACGTTCCCGTACAATGCCGTGCCGCCGTATGGCGGCGCATACAATCCTACCCCTCATTGCCAGACCCGCAGGGTCTGATAACCTGCTGTACATCTGCCCCGCTCGCGAACCTCTGGTTCGATGACCCCGGCCGAGGTGTCAGGCCAGCGACGGGCGCTCTGCCCTTTCCCGCCCTCCACGGTTCGCTCCCACTACCACGAAAGTGAAAGCCTCATGCAAGATGAATTATTTCGGGGCTCATTCCCGCGGAGCGGAAACTTTGTTTCCGATTGTACTCGCTGTCTTCGGACCACAGGTCCGAAGTCGCCAAGGCCCATGCATCAGACCGAAGGTCTGCACGAACCTTCGGTCCGACGCCTTTCCGGATGAGGTGCATAGATTTCTCTATGGCCCTCATTAGGTTATGCTGAAAGGTTTCTCCTACTTCCTCCTTTCACGAGCCTTCGTGTCGCAACGCGGTTGAATTTCTTAAAAGTGAGTCCCCTCCGAAAAGGGGCTTTTTTGCAAATTTGACATTTCTAGTTTTTCGTAAGTCATTGTATTATAAAGACTTAGGATTTCAGAAAAAGGTCAAAATTCACAGAAACAGAGTTTTCGGAGGGGACTTAAAAGTAAAATTGCTGGAGCAGTACAATATTAGGAACGGGATTCATGCCTCCATTCAAAAATGATAAGGCACACCACCCCCGCGCATACCGAAAGATCGGCGGCATTCAGTATGCCTGTCCTGATGTTTCCTATACCGAAGTTTATAAAGTCTATAACCTTAAAATCATGGAATATCCGGTCTATCAGATTCCCTATACCGCCTCCGATTATACAGGCAATACAGATAACGCGCTTCAATTTCTGTTCCTTAAAAATGATATAGATAAAAGCCGCAAGGCAGATACCTGCCGGTATGAACAGCAAGAGCACATTCTTTAACGCAGAAGGCCAGGATGCGCCGAGGCTCAGAAAAGCCCCCGCGTTTTCCTGATAGACAAGGATGACCATGTTATGCAGCAGGCGTATCGGACTTTTCCCATCCAGAAACGACGATGCAAGAGCCTTGGTCAATCTGTCCAGGAGGAAGTTTGCCGTAAATACCCCCGCGCTGATGAGGATGTGTTTTTTTCGTTCAATAAATATGTTCATACCCTTACCTTATTACTTTCATAGTTCATTGTCTCTCTACCTTAACCGCGTTGAGCACTTTTTCAATTTCCATACAGCAGTAAGCCGCCGCCGCATCGATAAGCGGACCTGTCTTTAATTCAGGGGATCTGCGTTTTACCGCCGCGGCTTCGGGTATCAAGGTTGCCAGTACGAGGCTTTCTTCTGGTTTTAGTTTTTCAAGCCATGCTGAAACGCTGTTCCTAGGCAGGGGAAGCGCGCGGATCTTGGCGCGGTAGCCCTCAAGAAAATCTTCCGCGCTCATAGACGGCTTACCCCAGGCAAGGACGGGGAAGAAGTTCTCCCCACCACGCCCTTGCTTCATGCGTAAATTGACAGCCGCGCCCATACCCGGTATAGGGATAAGCTCCGCCCTGAGCAGGGCCGACTTCTCCTCAAGCCTTTCGCGGTACATACACATAGCCGGGGTTTCGTAGTAAAAGCCGCCGTCTTTTCCCTCCTGTTTTGTAAGAGGCGTCCGGTAAAGAAGGTCCGAATGGAGGGTTTCAAGCGGCAATAATCTTTTCTGCTTTTGAGCAAAAGAGGGGAACAGGTATGCGCCTCTGGTATAGGTCCATCCCAAAGGATAAGAAAAATCAGCCCCGTAAAGTTCAATTTCTTCCGCTCCAAGACATTCGGCAAGGGAAACAGCCGCATAGGTAACATTCCCCCCCGAAGTATCCACCCAGGGAAAACTACGCCAAAAGCGGGAAACATAGGCTGCAAGCGGATGCCCGCCCGCAAAGAAGAATTTCCTGCCGGTCATTGCCGCAAGGAGGGGCGGGCTTGCAATATCCAGAAAGAGGGGAATCTCCGGCATACCGTTCATAAAGTGATAGCAGCTATAGTGTTGACAATCAATAGAAATAACCGCATGAGCCCTTATGCCTGCATTGACAAGGCTGTTAAGGCTTGTATCCGCCGCGATGATGAATGTTGTTTGCTGTTTGGCCTTGAGACGGGGTATCTGTATATCCAGCGAAGGCCCCGCGGCGCTTACCGCCGCATGTTTTATAGACGGGAAGGGACGGATATTATCCTCTATATTGAATAGATTCCGTATGATGTTGGAAAACCACCGGGTGCCAAAGTACGCCTGTACCGAATAATCCGCCGATATACACGCAATAGCCCCTTCAACAGCGGTTCCTGCCGCGCTGAATTTATCCGTTTCAAAAATTATCCTGTTGCGGATGGGCAGCACCCGTATGCCGTCCTGCAAGACCGGCTGATACGAAGCGAGCAGGCGCTTCTCAATAAGGGCGGGCGGGGCGTCAACAAGGATACTGAAACGAGGGTCCTTAAAAATGCTTGTATATTCACGGGAACAGAGCAGTTCGGCAACGCCGTTGATATCGTAATCTATAACAAGAACGTACCGTACATCCTCCCGTTCCAGCGCCGCGGCAGGAAAAAATCCACCCCCCAGGCCCATGAATACAAGGCAGCCCGCATCCTTAACTGAATCCAATAGCCGCGCAGCTTCACGCCTGGGGTCTACCATTGAATGAAGGGGATGAGCGTTTCCATCTTGGGCGATAATGGCGGGAACGATCTCGCCGGAACGGGCTTCAAGGAAGCGGTAACGGTGAAGCGTTGTTTCCGCGGCGGAAAGCCGCGAACAGAGACCTCCGTCCTTCACCGAAAGCGGGAGTAGATTCCGTTCAAAGAAGGGCTGCTTATTCAAGGCGGCCTCCTTGAGCGGCCCGGGCTATTTTTTTCCGCAACGCGCTGCAAGAGACCTGCTCTTCGTCGGGAAAAAGGAGCGGGGCAAGTTCCCCCTGAACAAGCGGCGACAGTTGAGGATTATCGAAGGCCCGCAGGACAGCCTTGAGGGCCGTATCGGCGCGGTTTTCATTAGGATTAAGGCTTGTCTCAGCAAAAAGTCTTTCCTGCCGGCAGGGAAGGTACACGTCCCGCTCTTCAAGCAGGCGCCCGGCGGCTGAAGAGCGCGGTCTGGGGGACACCCGTTTTAAGAGAATGTCTTCCCCTTTAGGCAGTGCGTCGAAGACGCTATGGTTCTTCCCCAGCGTATAAAGGCGTTCAGGGTAAGACGCAAGCCGATCCTTAAACCATCTTGCGTATATATCCATGCCGCCTTTCCGCAGCGCCCGTGTACGGATAAATTGCTGCGAGTAATAGGGGGAAAGCCGTGCAGCCTTTTCTTCCATCATGCCGTTGAGTCTGTACGGCCGCGCGTGGCTTACAATATCCTCTGAAGCCAGGTTCATACCGCATATAAAAACCGGCCCCTGGTTTAGCTTGAATGCCAGGTCAAGGGCGGAAGCGGTAACCGTTCCCCGCTGCGGAAGCCGGATAAAGGGAATGCCGCATGATGAAAGCGCCGTTCCTTGCCACAGGCTCCCGTCGGCCAGGGTCAGCAGGGGGACATCCGTGCATTGGGAAGGGATAGCCGCACAGGACTGTACCGCAAGCGCCCCGGTGTTTTCCGGCGGAAGCCGCAGGTATTCCCATAGATGGAAGAGCGCCCAGCCGCCGCCGTCCGTACCGATTACAATATCCAGATGAACCCCGCCTGCCAGCAGGGCTTCCGCCGCGGAAGAAGCGGCCAGTACAAAAACCCGCGCCTTATCTTTAAGTTCCCTTAAAAGGGGGATGACCCCTTCAAGCCCCGGCCCCGCGCCGCACACGATAAACGGCAGGTCTACCGGCTGCCGTAAACTGAGGGCCCTCCTCATAATCCTAATATTCCTAAAGAAATTCCTTACCCAGCGGCAGCCGAAACCCCTCACGGTTCTTTTGTTGGCATCAAGACGTTTTATGCAGTTCACCGCCTTGGACATGATCTCCGCGTAGGCATTCCGGTATACGGTAAGACCAGGCCGCCATTCAACTATCTTGATAAAAGCCGCGTCCGTATCGGGAATCTCCCCTTCCAGAAAAGTATCAATATCCTGATTCTTCCCATACCCAGGGAACCAGCGGCTATCGGGCAAGAGTTCCCCCGCATCGTAGGAGGCAGGGCTGTAAAAAGAAGCTATACGTGCGGTTATATCAGAAAAATAAGCGGATGCGTGGACAGCTATGATCTTTGCCTTTGGGAAGTTCTTCCTTAACGGCGGGATGATATAGCCAAGACCGCATTCAATCAACACAAAGAACCGTATATCATTCTTGAGGCGGAGGGACGCGATGTACTTTTCAGCCTCGCCGCGCGGATCATAACGGGAATGCAGGGCTTGTCCCCCGTAAATGACGGTAGGATCATTGGATCGGGCTTTCAGCAATTGCTCAGGCATACATTACAGATAGGGTCTGACCAGTTCAAAAGCCTCACTGGAATTATCCGTATTGAATATAAGCAGGATTTTGGTATTAAAACTGTTCGAGAGGCGGTGGGCGATAAGTTCTCCGTCTTTAGCGGCAGGAAGCAGTACAAGTACCATATACGCGGAAAGGGAGAGGGCGGTTCCGAATAGGTTGACCATGCCGGCAACTTCATCTTTAAATTTATCCTTTGCCTGGCTGTCAAGGCCGGAAGGCGCTTCAATAACTATGCCGTAAAAGGCCGGATAGGTTTCCTGGAATTGATCTATCCCTTTTTCTACCGCTTCCCCTTGCCCGGAAATATCCCTGTTTCCGCCTCTCAGTTCCTCCACTAGGCTTTCGGACACCGCCGGCTCATCCTGAACCGATCCTTTAGGGATGATAAAAATCCCCCTTGTATGGTTAAGGACAAGCTCTATAGCATGGGCGTCAATCTCTGTCTGCTCTTCTTCCCTTACCAAAAGAAGGTATCTGTTGGGAGTACCGCAGTCCAAAGGAAACGCCCAGAAAACCGCATTCTGCCCCAACTGTTTAAGGGCGGGGGAAGTTTCTATTTTAAAGGGATGATACGGCGTTCCCCCGGCCCCTGAATTCCTCTGGATTTCTGTACGGGGAATCGAGATTTGCCGCATACGAAGGCCTACCGTCGCGTAACTGACATACCGCTCATCTTCCAGTGCAAGGCAGATGGCAACATTACAAATATTGTAGGCCTTAAACAAACTCAATGCGGTATAGGGCGCCGAACGGGAAGGAGTAATACGCTGCAACCTTTCCCAAAACGCGTCCTGCTTCCATGCCGCTTCGTTAGGATTCCGGGCAACGGCTTTACTTAACAGCCCCATTTAGGTTAACCCTAATTCCTTGAACAATTTTTTATAGGTATCAAAGTATTCGGATTGAGCAAATTCTTCAATTTTATCATCGGGCAGCGATTCCAGAAGCTGATCCATGTAGGAAAGCACCGTTTTAAGTTCCTGCTGTAAGTTAGCGGGAAGGGATGACCCCTTCGCCCTATCATCATCACTTTTCCGAGCTGATACCGCCGCGGCTTCCGTTTCCCCGCCCCCTGCAATAGGAGGAATCTGGGTGTCTTCCGCATCCACCACAAATCCCTCAGGCACCGCATGGTCTTCTTCTTCAACCGAATATTCCACCGGCATATCGGAAACAAAGGCATCCGCCTCAAATTCTCCCTCAATGGAGAGGCTGATCTCTTCCTGTTCTTCTTCAGGGGTCTCTTCAAAAGAGATATTATCCAGAGAAATCTCATCCGGGGCCTTTTCATCTTCAAGTTCCAGATTCAGGGAGAGATTCTCCAGGGAAGGCTCCTCAACGGGGTTCTCAACGATTTCAGACGAAAGATCCGGCTCGTCAATCACCGCTTGAGACATATCAATCTCTTCATCATCAAAGCTAATTTCCTCATCTAACGCCGCATGAGGATCGCTTATAAGAAAATTCTCCTCTTCCGGCGCCGGCCTCCCGGTTATAGGCTCAACACCCTCTTCCCTGAATTTCTCTAATTTTTCTTGACCCTCTTCGATAATATTTTCCGTGTTTTCAAGATCAAATTCGTCGTTTTCCGCCTGCTCTGTACCAGTTTCATTGAGAAAATCCTCTCCGCTCAGATCTATCGATTCATCATCATCAAAACTAATCTCTATATCACCGGCGTCTTCATCTAAAAATGATTCCGCCGCTTTTTTCTCCTCTTGATCGGTGATAATATCGGGCTGGCTGGAAAGCGGATAACCATCCGCCGGTTCCTGCTCCATATCTATTTCAGTGGATGGTTCATTATCAGAAAATGACTCGTTGTTGATAGAAGACCCGTTAAAATCATCAAAGCTGAAACTATCACTCATTTTTTCCGTAGCGTCTTCGCCTGTTTCCTCGGTAAAATGAGCGGTATTGAGGATATTATCAAGTTCATCACCGGTCAGTGCAATCTTTTCATCCTCCTCCTCATCGAAGAATCCTTTGTTCTGCCCATCTTCCCGATGAACCTGTACGGGTCTATCCTGTAGAGGATAATCTTCCCGAATAAACTTAAATTCTTCTTTCAAACCACTTAATTCGCTCCGAATGGAGGATAATTCATCGGCAATCCTCATCAGTAACTGAGTGGAAAGATCCGAGGCTCCGGATTTTTCCTCCTGGGCTGCGGAATTGATCATAGAAGCTTCCTCCTGTTCTTCTGGGTTAATATCGGAAAGATTAGACAGACTTTCATCTTGTATCTCACCGTTTTCAAGAAATTCTCCGTCCTCTTCCAAGGAAATATCTGAAGATATTGTGTCATCCAGGAATTTTTCAATAGCAATCTCGGTAAAACCTTCTTTTTTTGCTTCATCTGAAAGCTCTGGAATATCGTCTTCAAATTCAATACTATCTAAGGAATTTTCAAAGATCGCCAAATCCGCGGTTTCCCTGGAAAAAGAATCGTCAAGCCCTTCTTTAAATAGTATATCGGAAGAGTCAAGAGGTAATGATTGGTCTTCCAGAGTCAGATCATCCCCATCACTATCTATAAACGGGGTTTCAGAGAACTCCTCTTTATCTAAGAATATTTCGTCATCATCGAGTTTCACCGGAGCGTCATCTCCGGCAAATTCCATTTTTTCCTCATGGGCGCCCGATTCTACAATATCTTCATCCTGGAAAAAGCCGTCAAGGGAATTTTCCCCTGCCTCCAGAGCTTCATCTTCCAAATCAGGAATACTCAGAATATCGGAAAAATCTTCGTCATCCGGCAAATTATCCTCATCGGCAATCTCCTCACTTATATCAAGATTCGGTATACTCATTTCAGGAATAGATAAATCTGAACTGTCAGGATCTTCAGAGAATTCGTCTGTAATGTCCGGGGGACCGTCATCCAAAGAAGAGAATACCTGAGCTTCACTCTTTACCCATACGCCGTATTCATCAAGCTCATTCGAGGATCCAATAGTAGTACGGTCAGAATATATCGAAGGTTTTTTTTCATCAGCCATGCGCTGCTCCCATTAGTTTAAATAACATTTTTTTCAGATCACAGGTATATCTTTCTATCGGCAATTATACACAATAAATATAATAAGGAAAACTCCAAAACCCAACTACAGTTTCCATATATAATTAAGTAATTCATACTACTTACTATGGTAGCCCATCACTTTTCCTGTTGTCAAGGTTTTATAAACAAACTTATAGGGGTTTTTCCTGGAGGCTTAAGAAAAGGGCAAAAGAAACCGTAAATTGATTTAATGAGAGCAGCAAAATACCTCATCGCTATCTGGACTGCGGTGCTTGCCTATGCGGCCATGACGACTTCCTTGGGTATGACCGGTTTTTCCGCATACAGGGAGCTTCAGGAGGAACAGGATAAACAGCAGCAGAATCTGGATGCTTTAAAATCTTTGAATCAGGAATTAAAAAACACCACCGACGCCCTATTGTATGACAAGGATACTATTGCCATTTTTGCACGGGAGCTTGGATTTGCTTCTAAAGATGAAAAATTTATAAGAATTGTAGGTTTATCCGCCCTGCACAAGCAGCGGCTGGAGGCGGGCGGGGTGCTGGTCGCGGCTAAACCGGACTATGTCCCCGATTATGTCCTCAAGATCATTTCCCTCTGTATGGGCCTGTTCGTTTTTATCGCGGCAGCATGGGCCGATTACTACTTACACCGGAAGAAAAATTAGTCTGAATGTGCCGAAAACCGATAGTACCGGCGTCTCGTTTAGACTAAAAACATGGAAAACCACTATTATCCGGCATCCTTGGGCAGTTTGTAAGGTAAAAACCGCCTAATCGGCGGTTTTTTGAGGTTTTATGCGCGAAGCGCAACAGGCTGCTAGAGGCTCCCCGCGAGCGGGATCGCGGGTATTAGACATTAGACTCCCTTCGAATAAAACCCAAAGCCGTCCAGACCTGCGCCGCGGTCTGCCCGAACCTTAGGTTCGCCGGCGCAGAAGCAAGGAAAAAGACGCTATTTGTAACTACTCAGGTATATGCGATATTTACGTGTTCTCAAGTGCTTGGGGACCCGCAGGGTCCCTCACAAAGGGGCAAAGAAACCGCTCCCGCTTGGTCGCGGCATTAAAGCCTTTCGCTCCATTCCGCCGATTGCGCCACGGTAGTGGCGACGCTATCCCCGCATCAGTCCTGAGTAGTTACCGCTATTTATTTAACACCGCTTTTATCTTCGCAAGCAGCACTTCTTTCTCCACGGGCTTCTTTATGTAGCTCTCCGCCCCAAGATTAATCGCCTGGCCTATTGTCTTAAAATCGGTTTCCG
>JAISQR010000521.1 GCA_031274035.1 Treponema sp.
CAGGGGTACGCTCGGGTGTTTTCCAGGAGGATAGCGGACAAAATGACTGCTAAAAGGCCCTATTGGGGAGAAAATGCCTGTATTATTGGTTGTTGACAGGTTTGTATACTATATTTTGGAGGAATTTAGTTTACACCTTATAAGCTCCCCTTTAAAACGGCAAGTTCAGCGTGGGCAGGACACGTTTGACAACAACCCGCCTTCCCTTGTTATGCCTTTCATAGCCTTCCTGCTTTTTTTCATAACCAGTTGAATGTGTTTCCCCGCCTTCCTTCCGGCGGCCTTCTGCTTTTCCAGGCAGGCGCCTTCCTTCCGGCGCCTCGTCTTCTCTTCCCCTGGCTGTACGGCCGCTTACACGCTTTTTCTCGCGGACCGCCTTTTCAAGAACCTTGAGTGATTCTTCAAAACCCTGGAGAAATTCGGTAAGGTCATCGGCAAAGAGAACTACCGACTGCCGCTCAAAACCGCCGGTTTCTCTATTCTTGCTTTCCACGATATTGAGATAAAGATCGCCAAGGCGGTTTTCCTTGACATTGAAAAAATAGGTTCTGTTCGGCAATTGTACCTTTGTCGAAAATAATTCACCCCGAATGCCCATGTTTATTCCTCACTTAATTTTTTGAATACCAAATGGTATTATCCGCTTCAATTAACATTCTGTGCTGCCAGTCTATCAAGTACCGTTCAAATATCTCGTCCCTGCCTTCGGTGTCGGCCATAATGCGGAATACCGGCTCTGTACCGGATCCCCGCATCCAGATGCAGGCGATAGAACGATTATCTTCTCTAAGAAAAATTATCTTGAGGCCGCCTGTACCGGAAACGCCAAAATCCGATTGTACAGGTTTCTCTTCTGTTCCTACATAAGCGAAGGCTTTCCAGGCAACAATTCCATAACGTTTCATTAGTTCATCCTTGCTCCGTTCCCATTCCCGGCGGAAGACAGATTCGTAGCGGCGCTTAAGCAGTATATGATCCGTTGTCTCTAATCGTAAAATAGCATCTTCGCTGTACGCGCTAGTCGTAACAAAGGGAGGTAGGGAATTGAGAATATCCTTAAGTTTGAAATCAGAACGGTAGGATTTAGAGTTTTTTGACAGATCGCACCAAATCTTAAAAAGCCCCGGTTTATTGCTTTTGCCGCGTATTGTGAGGAGTTTGACAATGGACATAATGGTATTCATCGGATCGCGGACTTCTGCGGGGTAGGTAATATTCCCTCCGGCGGAACCTTCACCCAGGATGCGCACGGTATAACCCTGAGACCGGAGCTTACGGGCAAGATTAACGACATTTGCCTCACCCACCTCGGAGCGGAATACGGAAACATCGAAGACCCCGGCGATACGATCTATTCTGAGAGATGTCGGATCGTTTACCGCAACGGCTGCTTTCTTCAGGGCCTTACCCTGACTGCTGTAGGTCAGTTCACCGGTCCAGACCAAATAGGCCAATTCCGAGATACAGGCCAAGGCAAAGACTTCCTGGGCTTCCAGCGCTTCTGTCCTTTTGCGGATATCGTCCCAGATTACAAGATTCCCCCGGTCGCCGTCGCAATCGGGCATATAACCGAGGATCGCCGCGGGATCGCGGGCATGAACCTTTTCCAGCAGATGGCGGCAGGGTTCAAGCGATTCCCTTTCCGGCACAATACGGTGGACAATTTGCCCCTTCTGATCGTTTATTGCCCGCAAGTTTATCCCCAGAGAGGAGAGGAATTCCCTGTCAATGGATACGGTTCTGGCAGAACCGTTAAAATCCGCACATATACTTAAAGGATTTTCCGCTATGCTCTTTTTTATGGTATTGAAGATGAAGTCCTGATGTTCAGCCTTATCTTTGCCGGTAACTACCCTATTGGTAAATAAAAGGTAGCTTTTAAAACAGCTTTCCTTGACCGCTTCCTGTTTTTGAAAAACTTGAGCTATCATACCGGGAACAGGATGGTTAATCAGATACGCGGCCAGAGAGACGGCGTTTTCTTTTGCCGTTAAAGCCTTAAAGGCAGTGATAAGTTTTACAGATTCCCGGGCGGAAAGGACGCTGCCGTCGGTCAGTCCGAATTTAAGGCCGTTATACGCTATGGGGTTATGGCTTGCCGAAATATATACAAAGCCCTTAACATCTGTATCCCCGCCGCCTTCGCCGCAACTACGGGCATAGGAAAGAAGCTCCGGGATAGCAACAACTCCCGCAAAGCGAACATCGCACTGCAAGGTAAGGAAAGAACGGATCATAGTCCCGGCAATGGCAGTACCGGTAGGCCGGCTATCCATACCGGTAAGGACAGCAATTTTTGCATCGTCAGAACCGCTCCGTTTTTTAAGGTAATCTACAAAAACTTTGGCGGCCAAGGCTATAATTACCTTATGGGCGGCTGAGATTTCTCTATTCGTATCTTCTTCATTCCCATTACCGGTAAATATACCTCTCCAGCCCGATGCCGAGAGGATCAAACTATGCAGCGCGTCGTCCAGTTGCTTTCTTTCAAGACCAAGGCTCTCTTTATCGAGCCCTTGCGCCGTTGTAGGCGCCGATCCCTGTAAAGCCATAAACTACTCCTTTTGCTTAAACCTGTTGTCAGTATCCCAAAACTATTCCTTATAATATAACCGGAATATGGTTTTATTGCTAGCAGCCTGTTGCGCTTGCTGTGTACAGGGCTTTCTTTTGCGGGGATTTTTAATCTTTTTCAGGAAAGGGCCGCTTTCAGCCCTCGGTCCGGGGCTGCCGTACCGGTGTTTTCCCCTTACCGGGGGCTCTTTAGCTCGTTTTCAGTCTATATAACCGCTTGAAGTTGTAT
>JAISQR010000530.1 GCA_031274035.1 Treponema sp.
AGCGGAAACCGGAAAACGCGCCCGACCGGCTGCTAGGAGTTTATGGGGCTTTGCCCAAAAATTGTATAAATTTGCAATTTATTGCAAATTTATACCTTGCAAACTCCCAAAGGAGCCACATTAATCGGGATTTTTTGCATGAAGGTGTGCCAAAGGCACACTGAGCAAAAAATCCACAAGAGCAACAGGCTGCTAGGGATCGCCATTCTATTTCGTCCCTTCGCGGTTGTTTTCTTTTCGTACAGTTCGTGTTTTTCGTGGTTAAAAGTAAAACCGCTGGCACTTTACATAGTCCAGGCCCTCTTTTGTAAATTCTAATACTATCAATTCTTCCGCGCCCGGTATTACCCCTTTCATACAAGCCTTCCTATTTTTCCGTTTCCCGGTCCGGATCAATCGAATCCACGGGTTCATAGTTCAATTTGAATATTTCTATAAAATTAACTTCTTCAAAATTAACCAACAATCCGCCTGAATTTTCTACCGGCTCCTGGAACGCCCCTACTTGGTCCAGCCGCCATAATTCGGACAAGTATAAATCCTCCTTTTCCGGGTATGCGGAAGCAAAGGATTTTTCTGTATATAAACCTCCTAATGTCTGACCGTTTTTGAGATGCAATCTCATAAAACAGTCTTCTTTGAGGTTAAAGAAATGATCCCAAACGGTAGGGGTAAGCCTGGTTTTGAAAAACCTTTCCTGGGGTCTTCATCTCGATCATGATGCGGCCCGGCCAAAACAGATCGATGTAACCCCGGCCGCCGCCGGACGTACCGCCGAATAGATCCGCCTGGCCGCCTATCTTAACCCGGCTTTCAAAAGTGGCCGCCTGGCGGCGGGTAACGCCGAAAACATTAAAAAAATCGGTCTGAAAAGTTTGAGCGTCCGCCTCCTCACGAGCCGACCAGGCTTTGTCCTTCCATTCCTCAAAAAACTGTGCGGCCCTTACTCTAATTTCATTCCACGCTAAAGGCATTACTCAAACCCCCTATTATTATCAAAACATCGGATATACCATACATCAAAACAAGAGAGGCTGCCCCCCATTGACCTTATTCTTTTCTGTGGCCACGGTAAACAGTTCCGGGGACTGACTGGGCCACATCCCAGGCTTCCCGGACACCCCTAGCATAAACGGCCAACTCGCCGTAAAGTTTGGTCTGGAAACCTTCATCGGTCCCGTCTGTAACCTGGGACAGCAACGCAAGGAATTGATCCAGGGTATACTCCGGCCTCGGGGTCTGCCGCCCCGCCTTAGACCTTCCGGGGAAACCCTCAGCGTCTACCCATATTTGCATAAGACGATAGCCCCGCTCCTGCATCCGCTTTCTGAACCTAGCCTGGCGTTCCGCAGCAGTATAATCCATAATTAAAACCTCCACGGCCAAAAAACCGGGGCCGTTACCGGTAACGCTACATAAGATATGAAACAAGCCCCCCTAAACAACAGACACTCAAAGGGGGTGCTTGCCTCCGGCGGGGGAATAATTAATAAAAAACAAAAACTGACACATATACTACTGATATAGTAAATGTCCCCTAAAACACACTTCACATAAATTTCCTATAAAAAAAAAGCCAATAAAAAACCGTAAATAATACTAAGAAAAAAAGCCGCCCCACAAGGCAAGCCGTGCCGCCGTTACATATAACGGCCCAATCCGCTATAAACCTGATATAGTTCGTTGCGCAACCTTCCCCCCGCCGCCTTCAAGTGCAGCCTGACAGTGGATTCCGGTATGCCTAACGCAGACGCAACCTTCCTGTTGCTCATGCCGGCGTAGGCGTAAATACGAGCAAGCCGCGGACACTTCGTGTCCGATTGCGCTTGTGGAGCTTTTAGTTATTATAAATATTGCTCCGCGCTTTCTGCTGCAAGGGCTTCGTCCGCAAGTGAGGATACGTTTTCGTATCCTCCGGCGGGAATAGGCCTTCGGCCCTTTCCCTTAACAAGACGCTCTTGAGCCTTTTTCCGTTCCTCCAGGGCCAGGGCTGCCGCAGCCTTAACCGCTCCTGCAAGCGCTCCGCTTAATTTGCAGCGTTCGGCAATTTCCTCTGTACGGGCCGAGGCTACACGGTCAAGGCTTCCATAAATCCGCATGATCTCCGCGGCCCGTTTAGGGCCTATGCCCTCCACCGATTCCAGTGCCGGTAAGGAGAGATCCTTGGACCGGAGCCTCTGGTTAAGGCCGGTCGCAAAGCGGTGGGTTTCATCGCGGACAAACTGAAGCACTTTGAGGGCTTCGGATCGTTTGGAAAGCCGTATAGGTTCGGCTGTATGGGGTAGGTATATCTCTTCGTCCTGTTTTGCCAGCCCTGCCAGTCCGCAGTCAACGCCCAGGCTGTCAAGCACGCCTTTTGCGGCGTTTACCTGACCTATGCCGCCGTCTATCAGGATGAGGTCGGGCAGTTCCTTCTCTTCCCGTATAAGCCTCGAATAGCGGCGCTGTACCGCTTCCCGCACGGCGGCAAAATCGTCAACAATGCCTACAACGGTCCGCAGCTTAAAGTAACGGTAGTTCTTTTTGTCCGGCATACCGTTTCTAAACAAGATGAGCGAAGCTACCGGATGCTTGCCGTCAAGTTGGGCTATGTCAAAACCTTCAATCCGTAATGGTCTGGTACTGAGGCCCAAAATCCGGGCCAACTCATCCAGCGCAGGTCCTGGTCCGCGTTCTTTAAGCCGCTTCCGCATATCCTCCACAGCATTCTGGTGCGCCATAGCCAGCGCTGCTTCATGGCGTTTTTCCGCTGGAAACAGCAGATCTGGGACGGAGGCGAAATTTGCTTCAAACCATTTTTTTAACGGAAAACAAGAGGTGATAAGCGGAAAGTTACCGGTTTGATCGGGAAGAACTGCGGCATCCGTACCCCGCGCCCATCCGCCATTCTCTGTTCTCTGTATATATATATGGGCAGGGGGAGGCCTGCCTGCGGAGTAATAGCTTATAAAGAATGTTTCAAGGGTATCGCTTTCATCCGCCGCGGATCTTGTACGGAAAATTTCACTGCCGGTCATCCTGCCGCCGCGCATGGAAATAACCGCAAAAGTTGTCAGCACTCCTTCGGCAGCCCAGGCAATGTAGTCCCTGCCTTCCGGGTCAAAGTCCACAACGGAATTCCCCCCCGAAATATCCTCTATAGCCCTGATCGTGTTCCGTATCAGGGCGGCGCGTTCAAATTGCAGGGCCGAAGCGGCCTTGTTCATTTCTACGCTCAGATCATCAATAACAGCCTTTTTTGCATCGGAAATTCCCTCTGTATTGCCGTCTTCAAGCAGTTTCTGTATACGCTCAATATGAACCTTGTACTCTTCGGCGCATATCTTCCCACAGCAGGGGGCCAGGCAACGGTTTATGTGGTAGTACATGCAGGGACTGGTCCGTTTGCGGAAAACCCTGCATTTTCGCAGCGGGAAGAGCTTGCCAGCCAGTTCCATGATAGAGTCTACAGCCTGCACCTGGGGGAAGGGCCCAAAGTAGAGGCTTCCGTCATTGATGATATGCCGTGTCTTGAATACACGGGGAAAGGTATCCGCCGTAATCCGTATCACCGGATAAGATTTACCATCTTTTAAATTTATATTATATTTAGGGGAATGTTGTTTGATGAGCGTGTTTTCTAAGAGCAATGCGTCATATTCGGTGGCAACGATGATGGTTTCTATGCTGCGGGCATGGGCAAGCAGGGCGTTGGTCTTGAGATCCTTCCCTCCTGAAAAGTAGGAAGAAAGGCGGTTCCTCAGTATCTTGGCCTTACCGACATAGATGATACAGTTTTCATCATCACGCATGATATAGACGCCTGGTTCCAGGGGAGCATCACGGGCAACGGCCTTGAGGGTGCTATAAATTTCTCCGAAACGTTCATGGTTCATTGGTTTTTTCTGCCGATAAGATAGAGGGCGTCTATATACAGGACATCTCTAAAAGTCCGGTTAGGTGTTTAGAGGTTCCCTGCTACAAATCAGGCGTGCCTCCGGTTGGGATATATGAAAAAAGAAAAGATCATACTTATACTTTATACTATTTTTCTCATTTCTGGTAGTCTCTGGGCAATAGGGGAGAAAACACTCACGCTCGGCGCGGATTCCGGCTGGGAAAATGTGAATCGGCGTGAAAATATAACCGAGGCGGGTGCGGTAAGGCCGTATCCGGTGCTGCTCCTCTCCTCGGCTCGTCCGGTGCGGGGAACGGATATATCGCTGTCCTTTGATGAGGGGGATACGGGGCTCTTCAATGACAGCGCCGGTAACTATGATGTCCAGGTTAGCCCTCTTCTTTTTGCCGCTGATCGGCAGATGGCTATAGCCGGTAACGGTGCGGCTATGTTCTCTCGTACCCTGAGTATGCCGCAGTCTGTCCGCGTTGATGTTGCAGGGGATCGGTTCTCAATTGTGGAGGATGCCGCTCGTCAGGATCAGGGGATAACCCCCGGTTTCGGCGGACGCGGGCCTCTAAACCTTATCCCCCGAAAGGCCGCCCTTTTGTCGCCGGGTAATCTTGTAGGGGATTTCAGCCTTGAGTTCTGGCTTTTTCCGGCAAACATGGAAAACGGCGAGCAGATACTTGCGTGGACGGCCTCGAAAATTCGGGACGATGGAAGAATGATTGTACAGCGTATCCAGCTTACCGCTTCCCGAAATCGGCTTCAATGGACTTTTGACGATTTTTTTGCCCCTTTGGATGGGAGGCAGGGCCTTAGCATTACCCTTAATGGGGTAAGCCCCCTGGTTCCCCGAACCTGGAGCCATCATCTCATCTGTTTCGATTCATCAACCGGTCTGCTAGAGTACTTGATTAACGGTAAGATCGAAGATATTGTCTACGCAACCGAAACAGCCGCTGAAGGATCGGAAGTTCAAATTCCCCTTATCGGGGAAGATAGCATCCTTGTCTTGGGCGGCCGCTTTACCGGTATCCTCGACGAGTTCAGGATATACAACCGTTTTCTGGAAAATCCGGTTCTGGACAAGTATCCCGTACAGCGCGGACGTATAGAGACAAAGCCTTTAAACCTGGGGGAGGATAATAGCAGGGTGCTTCGTGTGGATGTTTCAGGCGGCAGGCTCTCCTATGGCGGTAATACGGTCAAAAACTATTACGGCGGAACAGGGCCTTTCCGTTTTGAGGATGATTCAGAGCTGCGTTTTTTTATCCGCGCCTCTGATTCGCCTTTTGCCTGGACGGACGCCGACTGGAGGCCCGTCAATGCGGGCGTCAATCTAAACGAAGCCGTCAGGGGCCGCTATGTTCAGATGGCAGTGGAATTTTTCCCGTCAGGCGCGGGGGATGCCACCCCTTATCTTGAGGAACTGCGTATCACCTATATGCCTGATATGCCGCCCCTGCCGCCAACCCAGCTTACCGCTATTGCACGCGATGGGGCTGTAGAATTAAACTGGAAAAAGAGCGTTGATGCTGATGTTACCGGATACCTTGTATATTTTGGGACAGCACGCAGTGAATATTTCGGCGTTTCCTCCAGGCATGGGGCATCGCCTATCAATGTGGGTAAACGGACCTCGTTTTTTATAGATGGATTAGAAAACGGTACTCTCTACTATTTTGCAGTGGCCGCCTATGATCGCAGGAATGCCCAGATTGGGGCGCTGATAACCGGAGATACTCCGTCGGGAGTTTCTTCCGACGCTCTTCATGCCGGGGAATTTTCTCGCGAGGTAAGCGCGCGGCCTTTAAGGACAGTTGAATGAATCCTCTGGATGATATGCTGGAACGGGCTAAAGGATCCGCGCGGGTTGGCGATCATGAAGCCGCCGAGCGGTTATTGAAAAATTATCTTACCAAGGCAAGGGACAGCCGTGAAGCTCATCTGCTCTTGGGTACAACCTTGGCAAAAGCGGGGAAACTTACCGAAGCGGCTGATGAATTCACCTTCCTCCTCGCCACGAATCCGCAGGATCTGGAAGCCATCAATAATATTGCGGTGATCTACCGGCGGCAGGGCAAGCTCCAGGATGCTTTAGCCATGTTGATCGAAGCAATAGATATAGATCCTACCAATGTTGATGTTCAGTACAATATAGGGAATATTCATAAACAGCTCGGTAACTTCAAGGCTGCATCAATGGCTTTTGCCAAGGTTCTGGAACTGGATCCTTCGTATGTCCCTGCTTACAATAATCTTGGTACTATTTATGATGAACTCCATGAATGGGATAAGGCTTATAACATATTCCGTAAGGGCCTTACCCTTGATATAAACAATCCTACGCTGCACTTTAACTATGGCCGCGCCCTCGAAGCTAACAGCCGTTTCGGGGATGCTATCCGTGAATATCAGGCTGCCCTGCGGAGCAAGCCCGGCTGGCTTGAGCCTATGAACAATCTGGGTATTGTTTACTTTAAACAAGGCAAGCACAATAAGGCAATAAACATATTCACCCGTATCCTGGATAGTTCTCCCTTTAATGCCGAAGCCCGTAACAATATGGGTGTTATATTGGCGGATCAGGGTAGAACCAAGGAAGCTGTGCAGAATTACCGGCAGGCATTGGAAGCGGACCCCAAGTACACCAAAGCGGCGATCAATCTTGAGCGGGCCTTGGAAGATTCAGGGGATTTTGCCGATGCTATGGTGGAGTTAGAGAAGCTTGTTAAACTAACCCCGAACAGCGCGGAGGTGAGGACCTATCTAGCCCGGCTCTATATGAAGATGGAGCGTTATCCCGAGGCTCTTGAGGAGGCCAAAGCTGCCCTGGAATGGGAGCCTGAAAACATACAGGCCCTGCGGATAGAGGGCGCCGTACAGCGGATAACCGGCAATGACAGTGAGGCCAAGGCTATCTTCGAGCGTATTCTCTCTTTAGATCCAGGGAACTATAGCTTCCATCTTGATTTGGCGGGTATTCATATTAAGCGTAAGGAGTACAAGGAAGCCGAGGAACGGATAATGACTTATCTTACCCACCGCCCCAATGATCGCACTGCCAAAATGCTTCTGGGTAAACTTTATACGGAGATGAATAACCGGACCCACGCCTTACAGGTATATGAGGAACTGCTCAAGGCCGATCCCAATGATACGGAGGCCCTTGCCGCAGTTGCGGAACTCCACAAACAGTCCGGTTCTCTGGAAAAGGCTCTCCGTACCTCAGACCAGATCGTTAATCTCCAGGGACAACGGGCTACACCGGATGATCTTTCCGAGTTGAACAAATCCCTGGAATTCTATGAAAGCACTATTAATGCGGCATATTCTTCTTCAGTAAAAAACGCTTGGGAGCGTAATCTTCAACTGATGAAGGATGCCATTAAGGAGGAAGAGGCTGAGGATGAGGATGAGACAGACCTTTTTCTTGGAACAGGCGGCACGGACAATGCTCCTGATGAGGAGAGCGAGACTTTATTTATAGAGGATCCTGAAGCCAGTGAAGAATGGGATATTGATGAAGATATATTTGCCCCGGATTCAGATTCATACTCTCTTTTTGAGGAACCCTTTCGGCCTGATACTTCCTTTGACGCTCTTCCTGAAAATGATCCGATCCCTATGCCGTCAAAACCGCACTATCAAAGTCCTGAACCCCGGCAGGCGGTTCCTCAGCAACCGCCTGCTGAGGAACCGCCCCGTGAAGAACCTCCGCCGCGGCCGCCTGCCGGGGAACCGCCCCGTGAAGAACCTCCGCCGCAACCGCCTGTCGGGGAACCGCCCCGTGAAGAACCTCCGCCGCGGCCGCCGATTGGGGAACCGCCCTGTGAAGAATCGCCTCTGCCGCAACCGCCTGTCGGGGAACCGCCCCGTGAAGAATCGCCTCTGCCGCAGCCGTCGATTGGGGAACCGCCCCGTGAGATGCCGCCGCAATATCCTTCAGTATCGCCAATGCCGCAGCAGTATCCCCCATCAATGCCGCCTCCTCAGTATGTGCCGCAGTATCCTCAGTATCTGGCGGTTCCACAGTACCCTCCACCAACACCGCCAATGCCGTATCCTCCCCGATACTCGCCAATGCCTCAATCAGCGCCGCCTCTTCCGCCCGAGGAACCGGAGATTATCGAGGAAGAAGGTGAACTTCCCCGCGGCCTTGTCGAAGGCGAGGAACCGAAAGATATTCCAATTGACGATGGAGTGCAGAACAGCGATGTGGTAATGACCGATGAAGGCGAAGAAGAGTTTATAAGAGAATCTTTACCCGAGGAAGCTGTTGAAGAGAATTCGGGGGATGAATCCGGCCTTGAAGATGGATTTGCGGGGGAAGGTCTTGATGAAGGGCCCCTGAGTACAGACAGCCTTGAAGAAGATTTCACCGCGGAGAGTTTTGAGGAAGATCCCGCAAGTACAAACGGCGCCGAGGATGAGTTTGCCGAGGAGAACCTTGAGATGCAGATCCCTGGTACGGAAGAGACAGAAGAGGCATCCTCTATGGAGGAAAATGTACTTGAAACTGATGATACATCTGAGGAATCCCTGGATGCTCTCTTTACCGAACCCCTTCAACTGGGGAATGATGATACTGAAGAATCTCTTTTCAGTGAAGAAACCTCTGAGGATATTATGCAGTCCTCATCAGAAGATGAATTGAATGATGAACTTCTTCTGGGAGGAGAAGCTGTCTTAGAAAAGCCGCTGTATGAAGAAGAAGTTGAGGAAAATACCGCTATAGAAGCATCCATAGATAAAGAAGAGTCAGGGGAAGAGGCCCCTCATACAGAAGAGATAAGTCCAAAGGCGGAAGAGCGGGAAAGCGGCCCCTTGGATGTTACTAAATCCGACATAATCTCTCTGTTGAATTATTTTAAGTATCTCGTGAAAGCGCTGCCTGAAAAGAAAAAAGACTTTTTTATGCAGAGTGATATCCTGCTTAAGATAGAGTATCTTATAAATATATTGAAAGGCAATGCCGGTATTTATCATGAAATTGAGAAACGTTTACCTCAAAAAGAAGAATCCACAGAAGAAAAATCGGCGGACATTGTAGATACTCTAAAATACCTTAAAACATTGATATGTAGTTTACCTGATGGGGAACTTTCCGCTCAAATTACCCGCATGACAGAAAAGGTTATTTATGATATAAAAAAGGGATATTCTTAAAAACCTCTATGGTTTTTCAGACTTGTAGCGAGGAAATGTATGGCTGATGGATTCGATGACGGATCTATAGGTGAGGACAAATTTGATCTGGGCGGTACGGAAACAGGCAGAAAAATTGAGAAGTATATTAAAAACATGCCAAGTCTTCCTACGACGGTAACAAAGGTATTAGAGATATGCAACAATCCTAAAACCAGTCCTGCCGATTTGAACCGTGTTATTTCTCTGGATCCTGTTTTGGTAGGCAGGGTACTCAAGTTAATCAATTCCGCATATTATAGCCTAGGGCAGCCGATAACCAATCTTGTCAGGGCAATCATTATGCTGGGGATCAACACCGTCAAAAACCTGGTATTGTCCGCCACGATTGCAGGGAATTTCTCCGCCCGCAAGGACTCCAAAGGTATCAATTTGGAAGGTTTCTGGCGGCATTCCCTGTGTGTAGGGGTGGCTGCAAAGATGCTTGTAAAGAAGCGCGGTGTTGATTCCAAGCAATATGAAGAGTATTTTACAGCAGGGTTGCTTCACGATATAGGTAAAATCCCCCTGAATTCCGTGATAACGAGTGATTATCTGCTTACTATAGCTAAGGCGGACAGAGAGAGAATACCGCTTGTCCGGGCAGAAGAGCAGAATCTCAAGCTAAATCATTGCCAAGCCGGCGCCCTTATTGTCAAAGCATGGAAACTTGAGGGTACAGTGGGCGATACTATCATCTACCATCATAACTTGGCTTCCTATACGGGACCTTATCGGGATATACTCTATAGTATAGCATTGGCCAACCGTTTCGCCAGTCTCATGGAAATTGGCTTTTCCGGTGATCGTTACCCCGACAAGTTGGATGCGGCAATTTGGGACAGTCTTGGTTTAAACCGGAATATATTTGAAGAAATTGAAGAAACTGTTAATGGAGAAATAGAAAAGGCCGAGGTGTTTCTCAAACTATAGGAGAATTGCCATGTTAAGTGTTTGCTTTTGGGGCGTGCGGGGATCTATACCCTGTCCGGGACCTAATACTGTTGTTTTTGGAGGGAATACCTCCTGCCTGGAAATCCGTGCGGATGAACGGCTTGTGATTATCGATCTTGGTACAGGCATAAAACCTCTCGGCGATTGGCTTATGACCAACGAACTCAAGAGAGGTCCTATTGATACAGACATCTTCCTTACCCATACCCATTGGGATCATATCATGGGGTTCCCGATGTTTACCCCACTATTCCTGCCTACCACTAAACTCCGTATACGGGGGCCGGTTTCCTACGATGACGATCCCCTGGAAGAGATACTTCGCCACCAGATGGATCACAAATACTGGCCTATACGCATCAGTGAACTTTCCGCCCATATCGAATACGATCAGCTCAAGGAAACGCAGCTTGATTTAGGTAAGGGGCTTATCATTAAAAGTAAGTATTTAAACCATCCGGTACGCTGTCTGGGGTACCGAATCGAGTTTGGCGGAAAATCTATAGTTACCGCCTACGATCACGAACCTTTTTACAACCTCTTTACAACCGATCCCGGCAATCCTGATTACGATGAAGCTGCCGCCCGGGAGGGCGCTCTTACCGCTGCCGAGGAAAACGAGAGAATACTCCAATTTTTTAAGGATGCCGATGTGCTTATCCACGATTGCCAGTATACCGCTCAGGAATACACAGCAGGAAAGGAAGGGTGGGGCCATACTTCTTATGAATACGCCATTAACGCGGCCAACAAGTCCAGAGTAAAAAAGCTTGTCCTTTTTCATCACGATCCTAACCGCACTGACGACAAACTTACCGCTTTGGAAGCAGAATACCGGAAACGTATCAAGGGCAAGACATCTATGCAGGTGATAATGGCCAACGAAGGCTTAAGAATTGAGGCATAGCAAGTATTTTTCCAACTAAACTGAAATTCCAAACCCAGAATCAGCCTCAAATAATGAATACCAACCCAGGAGTTTGTGGGGCTTTGCCCAAAAATGGTATAAATTTGCAATAAATTGCAAATTTATACCATTTTATGCGCGAAGCGCAACAAACTCCTAGGAGCCTGCATGCGGTTTAGCGCAGTAGTAGAGCTATCACACTCCCTTCAAATAAAAAGGCTCAAACCTCAAAGGAGGTTTGAGCCTTTTTAGATACCGCTTCAACTGCGGGAAAACAGCCCTTAAAGGGACCGGGACCGCAACAACTTTAGAGTTATGTCCCTCGGTTTCTTAATATAACCCCGGCTGGAAGGATAAGGAAAGGCTATTAGTACGAACCGTTACCCAATTCCCCTTCAAAGGGACGAATTTTTTATCAATAAAGAAATAGTAATAATCAATTAACTGAGGATCCATAGGATCGTATACTCGTACTTCACCAGTATTACCGTTGACTTCAATCTTGAAGGGAACAGGATATTTAAGATCGTCTAGTGAGAACTGGTACGTTAGATCATCAAGATTGATGCTTTCAAGCAGTTCCATATAGGAATTGGAATAGCTCTTATACACCTGTGCGCTCAATCCCTTGTAAATGGTCAAATTCTTGGGATTCCCATTCCTTATACCGGGAGTTGTAGGGTTCTCATCGAAATTCAGCCAAAGAAGATAGGAATTACCACTACCCCAGGAAGCACGGTTGCTTACGCTATCTCCATAGATATGGATGCCGAATCCCCCGTGACCGTCTTCAATGCCGTCTTCATACCTAACATTGAACTCGTAAGCCATAGGCCCTGACTGGGGCGCCCGAATGGTTGCTTTGGCAAGCGGGGCTTTTGCATCATTTTGATATACCCTGTTTCCAACTTCTCTCCAAGTACCAGAGACAGGCTGATACTGGAACTGATTTTGGGCAAATAATGACGCCGCAAGACCAAGCGTCAACAGAAGAAAGACAAGACGTTTCATAAAAATGCTCCTTTAAAAGTATTACCCCCTTAAAGGGGAATTGTAACTATAATAACCCGTTTAGTATAACATATCTCTTTTTTAATGTGTACTGTTTTTTTTATTTTTTTGTTAAAAAAATCACAGTAAACTACATCTAGCTATAAAACCATCTGCCAAGACGGATTCTCGCTTAATATCGAAAGATTGCGGTTTCAGAATTTGACATATTGAAACCGCTTCATCTATTGTTTTAATTTATTATTTAAATGCTTTCTTGTCAATACCGAATCTCCATGAAAACTTAACTTTGAAAGATGAATTATAAAATATTTTTAGCTGTCAATAATAAGCGAAAATTTCACTCTCCGGTGAATTTTAAGCCGCCTTGGGGTTTACCCTGCCGTCGGCATAGTAATTTTTCTCTATCAGGATTTTAACCACATCCGGGATATGAGTACCTAGGAGTTTGTGGCGCTTCGCGCATAAAATGGTATAAATATTCATAAATGTGAATATTTATACCTTACAAACTCCTATAGAGACATGAGGGCTTCGCAGACTATGGCCGCCTCCGCGGCGGAATACCGCTGGTCGATGGGAACCGAATAGATATGTTCATAGATATAGGCCGCGCCGGGAAAATCCGCTAAACTAATCTCTCCGTGGAAGGGCCAATACACCGCGGCTTTTACCCCGCGGCGGGCCAGGACGGTTAAGGCGTGTTCCCGGCCGGCGGCGTAAAGGGCAAGGTGGCTGGGGCAGACCCCCTCGGTGAGTTCTGGAAATACCGGGACGGCCTGGGGGTTAAAGGGGTTTTGGGACAGGATATACCGGTAATTTTCCCGCCGGCGGCGGATGAGTTCCTGGTAGGGATAGCGGTTTATAATCTCCGCCGAAAGCCCGTCGCTTCCGTACGCGTCGAACATGCCCCGCAGCCGCATCTCAGTCTTCCAAAAGATGCCGCTTGCCTTTTCCTCACTTGCCCCCCGTTCCCCGGCAAGGACCCGCCCTTGTTCCTCAAAACAGGAGAGCCTGCCCGCGATATGCTCCTCATCGGGGGGCAGCAGGGACGGGGTAAACCGGCCCTGCCGTTTCAGAGCGATCCCCCCGCAGGGAATGCCCATCCATTTACGGAGGCTTCCCGCGATGTAGCGGGCTTGACCTTCAATGCCATCGGCGGAAAAGGCGCTGTGGGTTATATCCTGAATTACAACGATCCCGGCGTCCGCGCATTCCCCCACAAAGTCCCGGTTATAGGAAGAAAAGCCGTAATAGCCGCAGAGTCCCAAAACGGAAATACGGGGGATAAGGTTCCGATCAAAGCGGGGGGTGAGCGTTTCCGGGGAAACATCGTAAAAACAGAGGGTATACCCCGCCTTTTTGTAGGGGGCGATCACGGTTTCGCAGGTATAGGCCGGGAGATATGCGATCCGTTTTTTGTCCTCCGGTTTCAGATCCAGAAGGCAGTAGTAAAGGGCGCATCGTCCCGACATACAGAGCCGTAAGTCCCCGGTTCCCAGGGTATCAAGATAACCCCCGCCGCTTACCGGAGCGGGCCCCCCGACAGCGCTTCCATCCGGGACCCTTTGCCCGGCAGGATTTTCGAGACAGAACATCCCCCCTACGCGCATAGTTTTAAAGGCCGCCGGTGATCGGAGCGGCCTGTACCAGGCCCGCGTCGGGAGGCTTGGGAAGGGAGACCTTTTCAAATTCCCTTACAAAATCCGCAAGGTAATCCGCCATGGTACTGAGCATCTTCCGGCCCCATTCCACGGTGGCGGTATTGGGATGATCCGGGCCTATCCATCCGTTATCCGTTACATGGGGGGTAAGCCGGGGAATGGTTACCTGTACCCCTTTAAAAAGGGCGGTGTAAAATCCAGTAGCCTTGAGCCCCGGAGACACATCCTTCAATACCATATCCTTGTTAATCTCGTTCATATCCACCAGGGAGGGATCGATCCCCATGATCCCCGCGGTTTCCTCACCGCCTCCGTGTCCGCCCTTCCAGGCGGGGTCCATCTCCCACACATTAAGCCACCAGTTAAGGAGAGCCAAAAGACAACCCTCCCCGTCCAGTTCAATGCCTATACGTTCAATGGTTTTGACATTCCCCCCGTGGCCGTTCAGAATGATGAACTTCCTTGCCCCGTGGCGTTTAAGGCTGTCGATGATACGGCGCAGGATCCCATAGAGGAGGTCCATCCCCAAATTAATCGTACCGGGAAAGGGCTCAAGACTGTCGCAGGAACCGTAGGGTATGGTGGGTACGATGAGGATATCCTTATTTTTTTCCTCCATAAGTTCCAGTATCCGGTCGGGAATGAGGGTATCGGTACCCAGGGGCAGATGCCTGCCGTGGCACTCAATGCTGCCGACAGCAATTAAAACGGTATCATGTTTTTTAAAATATGCCTCCGCTTGGGGCCAGGTTATCTTTGCCAAACGCATAAACTTCTCCTTAATTAATGAGGATTTCCCAAAACTTCAGTTTTTGGGAAATCTACCTCAGATTTAATAGTACCGTGATTCGTCTAAAAACACAGATAAACACGGTCAAAATTCTCTTCTTGTCATTTAGTATAAGCAAGTTATCAGGCGTATTTATCCGGCTTGATCATTCCATGCCCGGCAGATCGGGCATATCCAGACTGATATTGAACCGCGCCAGTTCTTTCTTCCCTGTCTCCAAAAGTTTTTCAGGGGGCAAAACAGCCGCATCAAATTCTATAAGTATACTGCCGGTAACTGGTTTAATTTCAACCTTCGTGATCCCCGGAATTTCCTTAATCCGGGAACTAACGATGTTTCCAATCAGGGGGTCCCGTAATTCCTTGAAACGAAGGCGTATACGGCCGGGAATATAACTTACAATCATTGTTTGGCTTCCGGTATAAGGGGCCGCATAGCGTTCATACTCAGGGCCAGCGTGGTCAGGTTGTGGAGCCATACCGCCTGGCTGCTCCCCGCGGAATTCGCGCTTCCCCCGCCTAAAAGCCCAAGCAGGATAAAAGCGCTGTTTAAGCCTATAGCCGCCGCCGTATTGAAATGTATGCGTTTCATGATACGTTCCGACATGAGCCGCGCAATGACCAGGGGATACAGACCCGGCTCTTTCAGGGTTATATCCGCCACTTCTCTGGCTAGGAGTTTGTTGCGCTTCGCGCATAAAATGGTATAAATATTCATAAACATGAATATTTATACCTTACAAACTCCGAAAGCATGCCCATTGATCGGGATTTTTGCATGAATATGCAAA
>JAISQR010000576.1 GCA_031274035.1 Treponema sp.
CCGTCCGATGCCTGCCCTTTGATGTAATTCATTTTGGAAAGATCATAAAGTATTATCCGTATATTTTTTGTCCGATTGTCTATGGTTTTATATTTGTGAATAAGATTACGCAAGTAATATATTTCCTGCTCCCCGGTCATCCATTTATCCGCGCCCTCCGGGTTATAGATTTTTTTTAAGTCCTGGTTTATGGTAGAACCGGAAAGCGATATTTTCACGGCATCCGGCCCGTAATCATCCACATGAAGGCCGCCGAAAGTCTTTGTTTCGCTTTTTCTTTGGGAATATGTTATCTCCTCGCTTTCAGGCGGGACCGAAAAAGTAAAAGCGTCAAGTACCTTCCATGTTTCATTATCCACAAACTCTATGAGGTATGCCTTTTTCCATAAGTCGGTTTTAAGTTTTCTTGCCATTATGTCATCGCCCCTATCCCTTTACTTCCCGCCAAAGCACCCTGCCCATTCGTATTAACTACAGCCGCTTTAAGGTAAGCGTCTACCGCCGTAGCAATTTGTTCTGCCAGGTATTCATCACCGCCTTCCGTCATGCCGTCCATAGCCGTAAAAGCGGCAAGGAAAGCGGCTTGCATAGGGGCAGAAACACCTAATTGTTGGCCTTTTGCTTTTCCATTGCGCGGGAAAGGCGACGCGGACGGCGGCGGAGTTACCACACCCACGACATCCGTATTTACCTCTCCCCCCATAACCATAGAATGAATCGCATGGGCAAGCTGGGCAGCAAGATAGGCGTTTCCGCCTGTTGTCATTGTACGCATCGCGTTACAGGCGGCAAGTACAATACCACGGCAAATTTGATTGTCGGTGGTGTTGTCGCCGTTTCCCGCCCCGGCAAAAGCGCCTCCGCTCACCGGCCCCGCATCCGCCGTAACGATTGATCCGCTTTCGGTGTAATCGTCCGTGGATGTAGCGATGCCCTCCGCAAAAACAGAATCTTCACCGTCTGTCATGGAGCGAAAAGCGTTGAGAAGATCATTTTTTAAGGTCGTTGCGTTCAATGCCATTATGAAAACACCTGCTCCCACTTCGCTTTAAGAGTTGCCAACGCCGTTTTGGTCGCGGGGTTCATCGTATGCGTTGCCGGGCTTCCCACGGTTATAGCGTTAGAAACATCGTCTATAAATTCCGTGATCATGGCTCCGAGTACACCGATAGAATTACCGATTTCAAGCAATCCTGTTTCCGACATGAATTTACCATCACCGTTAGTCCTGAATGTTAAATCGCCGTCCACTTCAACGGTGGTTTTCTTTGGGTGTATTGTTACCTCACCCTTTTTTATGGTGAATTCGGTATCAAAAACCGTAACCTTCGCGTTATCGCCCTTTTTATGCTCTATCTTAACCTCGCCATCAAAAACAGAGAGGTTTGCGCTGTCCTCATCTATTACATCCAGCTTTGTCTTTTCAAAAAGCGTAAGGTGTAATTCAGGATGTTCTTTTTCCTCCCCCTCCGTGCCGTAGTCAATTTTCACGCTGGTTTTTTTATCCGGGGAAATTCCCTCAAAAGAACCGGTAAAACAATCGTATACGGTATGCCAGCCGCCCTGTTTTATCCGCTCGCGTGTTTTCTCGGTGTCATCGTCCGCAAACGGCGTGTTATCGTTCTTGTCTACCGGAGCAAAGCCGGAACAGAGGACAAAACAATCATCAAAGGTGCCTGTAGGCATCATCACGAAGACGCGGGCATTGGGCGGCGGCAGATCGCGCTCACCGGTCGTATAATCCGCGCCGGAAACTGCTTTTGTAACAACCCACTCGCGGCTTGATACCGGAATATGCCGGAGGTATACCCCCATATCAAGAACAACGTCAACCGAATTGTCGCCGGAATAAGCCGATTTCTCATCGCCGTCCACATCGGCGACATGCCCCCACGCGCCATACCGGTTGTCGTATGGACTAGGCCGGTTCAGGCGCTGCATCGGTCCAGAGGGTTCGCCAATCTTTTTTTGTATCACGATTTTCATTTACCCGTCCAACTCCCCATACAGTTTACCGATACCGGGTATTTCTTCTTTGATTTTTCCGTTCGCATCGTAAACCATGCCACGAGACACGCTAAGCCGGTTAACCGGGGTTCTGCCGTATTGCCAGGAGTGCTCGGATTTTTCAACGTAAAACTGCCCGCCCAAAAAGCTCACCCGGCACCCCGCCCGCGGGTTTCCGGGCAGATCCCTGCCGCTTCTGTCTTCCCCCTTCTTCTTGAAGCTGGTGATCAGCGTAATTGTCCCGGAGTACATCTCGTCAAGCCGCGAAAACCAATACTTGGTTCTTAGGTCCAGTTTTTGTAAGGCATCGGTCAATTCGTTTTTTCGTTTTTCCGCGTCTTCGTTCTGCATCCGGTCAAATCCGGTAAATGAAACGCTTAACAACTTGAAACCGTAAATCGCGCTCTTATCCTTATTTACTGCCATATCGGGATCTACCGTATCGGAAACAACCTGATAGAATTCTTTTGCTTTCGGCGATCCTACTACATAGGAATTAAACGCCGTATAGACTTCCTCATCGCTTTGGTCTAAGTCATAACCGGTGAGCGAAGCCGGATCAATATAATACAGTTTAAGGTCCAGCCAATCATGATTCCCATTATCAGGATCGCCATACGGGGCTTGCCTCGCTATAATAACGGGCCTCTTTTTTTCATTATCGAACCGGGTAAATAATTCGTATGCCGGTTTGGGCAAAATGTTGCGCCAAACATCCGTGATATAATTGTTGGTTTGATTATAAAACATAGTCGCGACAGGATATTGTAAAAAGGTTTCCTTTCCGGTAACTTTGACAAAATCTTTCCCGATAAAATCATCATTATCAATTAATTGAAGTAAAAGCCCGTTGGTTAGCCCCGATCCCTGCGATACCTCATCCGAAATCCTTCTAAAGAACTCCCATGTTTTTTTCATAAAGCTTTCAATGGTCATAGGGTTTTCGCTGAGCTCCGATTGAAGCTGCTTTGTCTTTGCCGTTGAGTTGGAAACACCGGGTATACGGACATCCAGCGGCACCATGAATTCCGTTATGCAGCTGATTATGCTTTTGCCGGAAAAAACCACGCTCTTTTTCACGCCGTTAGATGTCATTGTCGCGCCTGTGTGTCTCTTGCGGATGATCCCGCGAAATGCCGGGGTCTCATAGTCATCTTCGTAGATATTTACCACGCTGCGGAGCGGGATAAGATCAAATAGTGATTTCCCTGGTGCCGGTTTTATCATCTCATTCTCAATTGAAAATGAAAAACTGCCTTCAAGATCGTCCACGGCCTCTGAAAAGGCATAGCTCAAGAGGTTGTTACTGTCTATATGCCGTCTGTCGGTGGTTATTCCCGGATCGGCCGGAGTAAGCCATACGGTAATACTGCCGTCATAGGGCGGTGGTATGATTTCAATCCTCGGGCGTGGTGTCTGATATTCAACCTTGAAACTTGCCATAGCCACCTTTCCTCCAAAACGCGAAAGGCCGGACATGGGGCTACCCACATCCGGCCTGTTTGTCTATTCAGCGCCTACCGCACCTCAATGGGCGCAAATTTATGTATGCTTCATTATATGGTTTTCGGGGCAAAATAGTCAAGGGGCTTGCCACCCATTTCAATCCACGCGCCGAAACGTGCGAGACGCCCTATTATCAGCAATTTTACACCATCCGAACATTCGGATGGCCTGTTGGCATGGCGGGTGGAGTGCGGTATACTTTAAGAAATTCACCACACAGGAGGACTTTATGCCCAAAGGTTTTGATATGCGCTCTCTGAAAGCGGCAGCGGATGCCCACGGCAAGGCAGTAGAGGCTTTGGAGCTTGCTATTAAAGAAGCCCTAAATAACGCTCTTGAAGGGATCAATATTGAGACGGTATGCCTTGGCGAGAATAAAGATGATAGCTTTAATTTTACCATTTGGGGTAAAATAATAGCGTAATTTAGTCTTTGGGCGGGGCTGGTATTTCTCCATTTTCGATTTTCTTTATACAATTTTCAGGGCAAATTTGTCAAGGAGCCATCCGAATGTTCGGATGGGGTTGGCATGGCGGGTAGATTTACGTATAATACATACATGGTAACTTTTAAGAAAAGGAGAGCTTATGGATCAGCTTTGTATTAGACGTGTTCTTGAAGAAAAAGTGATGGAAATTGGCGGTAAGATAACGGGTGCAGGCTTCATGATGATTCCTCCATTCACAATGGACTTTGGTTTTGAACTTGATGGCAAACGTTATGAGATTACGCTTGTCGATCTTGAAGAAAAGAGAAAAGCCCGCGAAAACCCACCAAAAGAATACTTGACATAGCTGTATTACCTACCGATAATAAAGCACGCGGAGGTTCTTATGGAAGATTATTTTACCGAGAAACAACTCGAAAACATACGCTATTTTGATGAGAATCTCGACAGGCTGCTCGCCGACCCTCTTATGAAAATGAAGCATGTCATAATACATGAACGGCAGATTGTGGGTATTTTTGATACTTTCGAGGCGGCAGTGAGCCGCGCGTCCCAAACCTTGCCGGACGGCGAGTATAT
>JAISQR010000002.1 GCA_031274035.1 Treponema sp.
TAAATAAGCTGCTGTCCCATGTTCTCTCCCTTTGACCGCCCCGCGCTCCAGCGCTACCACTCAGGTATCAGCACTTCTATCCCGCCAAAGCTGTCACGGAGTGATTTTTTTACCGCGTCAGTGTAGAAAGCCTTTTTTAGGACGGCTGTTTTTTCGGAATTCAGGTTTTCCTGCCGCACGGCGATAATATCAGCCGCCTGGAAACGTTCCGGTTCTGCCGCCAGAATTTTTGCCGGGTCGATACCGCTGTCAAAGGCAACCGTCGCGTAGAGGAATCCCGCGTCAGCGTCCTCCAGCGTCCGTGAAAGCATGGTGTAGTCAACCTCGATGAATTTCAGGTTTTTGGGATTGTAAATAATGTCAGCCTGGGAAGCGCCTTCTTCATTGACGCCGTCTTTGAGTCTCAAGAGGCCGGCCTCAATCAGGATAGTGAAGGCCCGAAAGTTATTCCCCGCGTCCGCCGGAATCACAATCCTTGCCCCGTCAGGCAAGTCGTCCAGGGTTTTGTAATTTTTGGCCGTATACAGCCCGGAACGGTCGGTAAACACCTTGAACGCCGCGGCAAGATGGGCCTTGTGTTCCCGGTTAAATTCATTCATGTAGGGGGTATGCTGGTGGTAATTGGCAAAGTACTCACCCCGTTCAACCGCCTCATTCAACTGGGTATTGTCGGCCAGGAAGGTATATTCCAGCGTATAGCCCAGTTTGGCTACTTCCTCGGCCAGTACCTTGGTGCTGTCCTCGTAGGCTTTCAGATTGCAGGAGGCAAATTTGATGATCTTGTCAGCCCCTGCCTTTGCCTCCTTGCCGCCCGCGCCGAAAAGAACTGCCCCCTGCATGACCAGCAGGGGCAATAGGATAAACACACGTATCTTTTTCATTCTTCTCTCCTGTATTGTTGCTATATATCATACTATTCATACGGTTATTATAAGATATATAAAACAAAAAAAATGGTCAAGCCAAAAATCCTATAATTCTTAGTAAATACATCGGTTTGCTTGACAAAAAAAATATAGTATGATAATATGTAGACTATGACGCCCAAAGAAGTGATCCTCGGCGCAATTGCCCTGAAACCGGTTGAACGTATCCCCTTTGCGCTGCTTTTAGGCGGTTCATGGGCGCTGAACACCCACAATCTGCCGTTTCAGGCTGTTTTCAGCAGGCCCGTGGGGGAAGTTGCCGGCATTATGGTTGAGGCATACCATGCTGCAGGAAGTGATATGGTATGGGCCGCGCCTGGCTCCGGGAATCTCATCGTCCAGGCGTTTGGCGGGGAACTGAAATTCCGGCGGGCCGGGCCGCCGGATGTGATCAACCCGGTGATACAGGACCTTAAAACCCTGGAAAACATGGATATTGAACAATTCAAGAAAGACCCCCTGTTGCACCGTATCATGGAAATCACCCACTGTATTTTGGAAAAGACTCAGGCCCACTTTGCGGTTGGCGGCAGTATGTGGGGTCCCTTGACCCTTGCAGGCCTCTTTTACGGCACGGAGCCGCTGATGCGGGATATGCGCCGTAACAAACAGGCGGTTCACACTATCCTTGACTGGACAACGCGTCTTTACCTTACCTATATAGAAGATTATATCAAAAATGGCATAGACCTTATTACCATGGGCGAACCGACCGCTTCCGGTGACATGATTTCCCGTGAGCATTTTGCGGAGTTCCTTGTGCCTGCACTCAAAAAAATTTACCGATCATTATCGGGGAGAGGGGTAAAAACCTGCCTCCACATTTGCGGCAATGTGGAAAACCGCCTTGATTTAATAGCGGAAACCGGCGTTGATGTGGTTTCCCTGGATTATAAAGTCAGCTTGAAAAAAGCCCGTGAGGTTTTTAAGGGCAGAATTGCCTTCGCGGGGAATGTGGATCCCGTGGCCGTGCTGCAGGACGGGACCGCGGAAGCAATCAGGCAAACCTGCAATCAATGTATTGCGGATGCCGGTGTTGACGGGTTTATGTTAATGCCGGGCTGCGATATTTCCCCGTCCACACCACTCGAGCATATCAAAACCATGATGCAGGTTGCCCGGTCTTATCCGGTGCAAGGAGAATACCATGCGTAGTCTTCTAAAAGCGCTTGACGCGGAAATCGTATTGACATCGGGCAGGGACGGCATGAAAGGCGCTATCGCCAGGGCAAAAGAGTTGTCCCTGCAGGTACCTAACGCATGGATCCCAAGTCAGTTTGAAAATCCCGCCAATCCTGCAATACACCGGAAAACAACAGCGCAGGAAATTTGGAACGATACGGATGGAAAAATTGCTATTTTTGTTGCCGGTGTAGGAACGGGCGGTACCATAACTGGCGTTGGCGAGGCGATCAAGGAAAAGAATGCATCCATAAAAGTGTATGCAGTTGAACCGCTTGAATCATCCGTACTATCGATAATGGTCGCCTTGCTGCCCGATACGGGGGAACGCTATTGGTCAACAACGCGGTTTGACGAAACTGATTACTTTATACCACCGTCAAAACGGATTGGGTAACATACAGGAGGACATGATGGGATCGCAAGCGTTATTTCAAAAATTATCGGACGCTGTGGTGAATATGGAAGAAGCCACGGCTGTCGAATTATCCAAACAGATGGTTGCCAAAAAAATAGACGCGTATGAAGCTATCGACAAAGGACTGGCGAACGGCATGGAGCGGGCAGGGAAACTCTTTGATGAGGAAGAGTATTTCGTGCCTGAACTGCTCATTTGTTCTGATGCGATGAACGCTGGGATTGATGTTTTAAAACCCCACTTAAAGCAGGAAGAAACGCGGAAAAAACACAAAGCCGTGATTGGCGTTATTGAAGGGGATACCCATGACATTGGCAAAAATCTTGTCCGTATTATGCTGGAAAGCGCTGGTTTTGATATGCTGGACCTGGGGCGCGATGTGCCGCCTGAGACCTTTGTAGACAAAGCCCTTGAAACAGATGCCGCACTTATTTTACTTTCATCGTTAATGACAACCACGATGGATGCGATGGGAGAGGTCATAACAATTCTGAACGAAAGAAACATACGCCAAAAATTCAAAGTCGCCGTTGGGGGCGGGCCAATTTCCAAGGCCTTCGCCGATCGTATCGGGGCTGATGGCTACGCGAAAAACGCCGCCGAAGCAGTGCGACTGTGCAAAAGGCTCGTGGTATCATGAAACTACGTTTCCTGTTCGATGGTATGGTGCGGCAAAGCCGCAGGGGATTACGGTTATTATGAGCGATATATTTTCCCCCAAAGAGCGACTCTTACGGGTGTTGAACAAACAGGGCGCCGAGCGGCCGCCCGTTGTCTGTCCTGGCGGCATGATGAACGCCGCTATTGTTGAGGTAATGCACAAGACCGGGCATACCCTGCCCGAAGCGCACCATGAGGCCGGTTTAATGGAGCGCCTTGCGTATGCCGTATCAACTGAAACCGGCTTTGAGAATTTTGGGCTTCCCTTTTGCATGACCATAGAAGCTGAGGCGCTCGGTAGCGCTATAGATTTTGGCTCGTTAAAGTGCGAGCCCAAAATAGCCCGTGAACCGTTTACTTCGGTTGATGCGGTTACTTTTCTTCCCAAAGCTTCAATAGGCAAGAACAAACGAGCGGAGGCGCTTATCAACGCGGTAGGTAAGCTGTCAAAAAAATACCCCGATACTCCGGTGGTCGGCAGCATCACCGGTCCCATCAGTCTCGCGGCCTCTCTGGTTGACCCCATGACCTTTCTGAAAGATCTTCGCAAAAAAAATGAACGGTCCCATAAGGTTATCACTTATGTGACCGAGCAGCTTATAGAATACGCAAAACTCATAGCGCTGAACGGCGCAGCGGTCATAGCAATTGCCGACCCAACCGCGACGGGCGAAATACTGGGCCCTCAATTGTTCGAGGAGTTCGCTGTCCGCTATATCAACAAAATTGTGGAGGAAGTACAAAAGACCGGCGTTCCGGTAATCGTGCATATCTGCGGGGATGTAAAAATGGTAAAAAATCATCTTGCGGCAATACAGGGCAAGGCAATAAGCGTTGATGCTATGGTGAACTTGCAAAAGCTGAAAGAAGAATACCCCTCACTTGCCACGATGGGGAACCTCAGCACCTATATGCTTGAATCGAGCGACGCGGAAACAATTTATACCGCGACAAAACGCCTTTTGGAGAAAAAGATCGATATCATCGCTCCGGCCTGCGGCCT
This sequence comes from Treponema sp., assembly GCA_031274035.1. Lineage (GTDB taxonomy): Bacteria > Spirochaetota > Spirochaetia > Treponematales > Breznakiellaceae > JAISNI01. The sequence goes on from JAISQR010000002.1 coordinate 4,190, forward strand.
TTCAACCTCGACGCCGCTGGAAAACATCAAAGCCTTCACGGAAACGGTTAAGGGTTAGGGTTTATGCCGCAGGTCTCTTTTGTCAATGAAAAGAAAAGCGTTTCTGTTGAACAAGGCGTTACCATTCTGGACGCAGCCAGGCTTGTGGGAGTTACCCTTGAGTCCCCCTGCAACGGGGCGGGTTTCTGCGGCAAATGCCGGGTAGAAGCGGGAAGCCGCTCCGTCCTTGCCTGCCAAACCCCGGTACAGGAGGACCTTGAAGTAACGGTCAGGGATTATGCTGATGAAAATAAGAGCCTCCGCATACTGGGTATCGCTACCGCCGGCGATGACGGCTGCGTCTGCGAAAGGCAGCCCTTCATCAGCAAGCGCTTCCAGGATGGGAAAACGTTGGTTTACGGCGGCGGTACTATCATTGGGGAGGAGGAGGGGGATACCAGCGCGGAACGGTACGGCCTCGCCGTTGACATCGGGACCACCACCATAGTAACGGCTCTGGTCGATCTGGCCTCCGGTAAAACCATCGCCGCCGAATCCGCCCTGAACCCCCAGGCGGTTTACGCCCAGGACGTACTGGGACGTATACACTTCGCGTCAAAGGACGGGGGCCTTTCCACGTTACAACGGGCCTTCGGGGAAGCCCTGGAGGCAATGATCGCCGCCCTTGCCCGGACAAGCGGCGTAAAACGGGAGCATATCTACGAGGCGGTATATTCGGGAAACACCACCATGCTGCACCTGGCCTGCGGGGTGGACCCCGCTTCCCTGGGACAGTTTCCCTA
>JAISQR010000062.1 GCA_031274035.1 Treponema sp.
TTGCCGAGTTTATAGTAGGCGGCGGCCATGGCGGCTTCCCAGTTAGTGCCCTCTTCCAACTCCCCGTCGCCTGAAAGGACAAAAACCCGGTATTTTTTACCGGTTTTCACGGCCCCCAGAGCCATACCCACGGCGACGGAAAAACCGTGCCCCAGGGCGCCGGTACAGACTTCGATCCCCGGCACATGGTTCGTCGGGTGTATGGTGAGGGGGCAATCCTGGGACAGATAACTGTCCAGCCAGGCGGAAGGGAAAAAGCCCGCTTCGGCCAGGGCGGAGTAATAGCCCTCGGAGGCGTGGCCTTTGCTCAAAACAAAGCGGTCGCGGTCCGGATCCGTCAGGTTTTGAGGCCGGAAATTGAGGGTGTTAAAGAACAAAACCGCCAGAATATCCGCCTCGGACAGGGAAGAACCCATGTGCCCCCCCCGGGCTTTGGTAATCATGGCTACGGTTTTTCTGCGTATTTCGATTGCTTTCGTTTTAAGCATGGCGTTATTCATACGACCTCGAATATTAGATTAAATACACAATAAACCACAATAAACAAAAAATCAAGTGGATTTTTATTACTTTTTTTTATTTATTTTTACTTTTTTTTGCTTGACTTTTCCACGGGCCTGTGATAATGTGTACCGACCAAACAAATTTCATTCTTTAGGAGGATGTGATGAAAAAGACATTTCTGTTAATCGCGGTTCTGCTTCTGGCGGGTATTTCCCTGGTTTTTGCCGGGGGCGGACAGCAAGCCGGGGCGAAGAAGCTGGTTTACGTCATCACCCCCGGATGGTCCAATCCTTACTTCAAGACCGAGGCGGACTTTGCCGCCGCCAAAGCGAGGGAACTGGGCTACGAGGCCAAGGCCTACGACCACGGGGACGACGCGAATCTGCAGAGCCAGTATATTGACGCCGCCATCGCCGACAAAGCCGCCGCCATTATTCTGGACAACGCCGGCGCGGACATAACCGTCGCGGCAGTCAGGAAGGCGAAAGCCGCGGGTATTCCCACCTTCCTTATCGACCGGGAGATCAACACCACCGGTGACGCGGTTGCCCAGATTGTGGCCAATAACTATCAGGGCATTCAGCTGGTAGCCCAGGAATTTGTCAAGCTCATGGGCGAGGAAGGGGAATACGCTGAACTGCTGGGCCTCGAATCGGACAACAACGCCCACGTCCGGGATCAGGGGTATCATGACATTATCGACCAGTATCCCAGGATGAGGATGGTGGCTCAGCAGTCCGCCGATTGGGATCAGACCAAAGCCAAGACCATTATGGAAACAATACTCCAGGCTCATCCCAATATTAAGGGCGTTATCTGTTGTAACGATACTATGGCGATGGGCGCCATGGCCGCTCTTCTGGCCGCCGGCAAGGGGAATGTTATCGTCGTGGGCTTTGACGGCTCCAATGACGTGCGGGATTCCATCCTTCGCGGCGAAATCAAAGCCACGGGCCTCCAGCAAATGGCCTATATCGCCGAGCAGGCCGCCATTCAGGCGGATCAGTATATCAAGACCGGATCGACCGGCAAGCCGGAAAAACAGATGATCGACTGCCTCTTAATTACAAAGGACAACGCCGGCAAGCTCAATAATTTCGCGATGACCAACTAGTACACAGTCTGTATTTGAACTGTGGATAAATCAAGGTGTACACGAAAGAGAATTTAACCACGGACGGCACGGACAAAGACAAGAATTTCGAACAAAAAGTCTGTGTGGTCCGTGTGGTCTGTGGTTAAATTCTTCTTAAGTTATGTATTCTTGAGGAGAAATATGCGGATAAAAGAAATCATCTTTTGCGGCGTTATTGGGGCGGCGCTCCTTTCCTGTACGGTTGTAAAAAACGACGAGGCCAAAAAAGAAGCGGGAGGAAACCCCTACGGTTTTTCCATCGGAACTATCGACCCTAAACAATACGCCGACGAGATTTGGGATTCCATGGTAATTAAGCGGATTGAAGCGATGGCGGTTGATTTCGCGGACCTGGCGCGGGAACTGGAGTCCGGCGAGGCCAAAGCGTCCGAGGCCTACGGATACCGTCTTTCGGAGAGAAACGCCTACAACTTCGCGGTGAAGGGAACCGCAAAGCTCTTGTCTGTCGATACAAGTTCGGCGAGCGGCTCGGCGTCTTTGGATGCCTATCCCTTTGACGGGCAGGAAGACTGCCGTTTACGGATAGGCCCGGTACTCCAGGGTTACGCCCTGCGGGATATTCAAAGTGATATTTCACCGAACAATTTTGTCAATCAGGTCGACTGGGCCAGGCTCGCGACGGAGCTGAACAATAAAGTGAAGGAAACCGTCCTGGCCGGCGTTGATTTTCCCGGCCTTGTCGGTAAAGAGGCGGAACTTTTAGGCGTCTTTACCTGGGAGGGAAAGGGCGGCGTTATTACCGTTACGCCGGTGCGCCTCAATTTTAAGGATTAGCCATGGACGAAATAGTTCTTGAAGCCAAAGAGATCACCAAGGTATACCCCGGCACTACCGCCCTGGACCAGGCCGATTTTAAGGTGCGGCGCGGCAAGGTAAACGTACTGGTAGGCGAAAACGGCGCCGGCAAATCGACCATGATGAAGATTGTCGCCGGCGTCGAAACGAAAACATCGGGGACCATTTATGTTAACGAAAAAGAAGCGGAATATACCACCCCCAACGAGGCGATTCAGCACGGCGTCGGAATCATCTACCAGGAATTGAACCTCTTCCCCAATTTAAGCATCGCGGAAAACATGTTCATGACCAGGGAGATAAAAAAGAATAGTATTACCATCGATCATAAAAAACAAAATAAAACGGCCCTTCAATATCTTGAAAAACTTAACCTGGATGTAAGCCCGGAAACGCTGGTTATGAATTTACGGGTCGGCCAGCAGCAGCTGGTGGAAATAGCCAAGGTGCTTTCCCAGAACGCCCGGATAATAATTATGGACGAACCCACTTCGGCCCTTACGGAGGCGGAAGTGGGTACGCTCTTCAAAGTAATTGATGAACTCCGCAGACAGGGTATCACCATCATCTATATTTCCCATCGGCTGGAAGAGATCATGCATATCGGCGATTATGTAACGATTCTCAGGGACGGAAAATTTATTGAAGAAAAACCGGTGGCTGAAATTGACATACCCTGGATCATCCACAAAATGACCGGCGGGTACAAAATTGAGAATGTTTATGAGCGCCGTCAAATGGGAGAAGAAATTCTCCGGGTTAAAAATCTTTCCCTCCCCAAAAAAAACGGGCACGGGTTCGCGGTTAACGACGTTTCGTTCTCCCTCAGGGCCGGGGAGATCCTCGGCCTCTACGGCCTCCTGGGCGCGGGCAGAACGGAACTGCTGGAATGCCTTATCGGCGAACAGAAAAATTATACCGGGACCATCGAGCTTGAAGGGAAAACCGTCAATTCAAAAAATATTAACGGCCGGATTAAAGACGGCTTTGCCCTTATACCGGAGGATCGGAAAACCCTCGGCATCTTCGGCAATATGATCATCCTGGAAAATATAGTCATGTCCGCGTTAGCCCGGTTTTTCAAGCGCTTTTTTCTGCAGGAAAAAATGGAACAGGAGGAGGCGGCGGGTATTTCCAGGGATTTAAATGTTAAAGCGGCGTCCATTATGGTTTCTATCAATTACCTTTCGGGCGGGAACCAGCAGAAGATCATTATCGGCCGCAGCCTTTTGACCAATCCGAAGATCCTGCTGATGGACGATCCTACCCGGGGCATCGATGTTTCGGCCAAGTACGATGTCT
>JAISQR010000079.1 GCA_031274035.1 Treponema sp.
CTTATTGTTACCGCAATCGGGGACATTGCCCGCGCCCGTGGTATGTCAAAGATTGCCGATGATGCCGGACGGGGCAGGGAAAGCCTTTACAAGTCCCTTTCACAAAGCGGCAATCCCTCATTTGAAACAATCCTGAAAGTTCTGTCTTCCCTGGGGTTCAGTTTGCGGCCTGCCCCCAGTATCCAGTGAATTATAAAACCCCGCCAGCCGGTTACTCAGTAACTTCCGCAAAACAGGAGCCGAGCAAATGACCGCCGAACCCAGGATCACTAAAGCAGAATTGGAAAAACTAAAGCTCCTGCCAGATGCGGAACAGGAACAAATAGGGGATGAAGCAACCGCCGCCGCCTTTACTGCTATCATGGCATGGCTTAAAGAAACAGGCAGGGCAACCATAACCGAGGCCGAGGCCGGCCGCTTCCATGACCGCGCATTACAAACCGCCATTTATGCCCACCTCTATGGAGCCGGGGGCAAGCCTGTTTTACACATGACACCCGGACCCGCCTTGCCCTGACAATCGGTTACTTAGTAACCCGCTCCCTCCGGGGCCGCCCCGGACCGCACCGGGAAAATGCGCCCTACCATTTCGCTGATACCGGCAAGATGGTCCCGATCCCGGAGAGAAGCGGAGAGGCCCTCCAAAACCGATAAGCCGCCGCCTGCAAAGTATACATTGATCCGTCCGGGGTAAAACCATTATAGCCCCCTCTATATGCGCCCTGGGGGCTTTTGCGGAGGGGCGGGGTAAAGGCGGGACCGTCCGGGGCGGCCCGGAGGGCGGCCTGCTTATACCCTGTTTTACCATCGGGGGCGGGTACGCGAAGCGGTCCCGCCTTGCCCCGGATGGAGCCGGTAACTGCGGCAATTCGGGAAGGGGCGGGGCGTAAGCTCGGCCCGGTTCTCCCCCCTCGCTCATCGGGCGGTTCAGCATGCCGCGGCGGGCCGCAGGCCGGCCATGTCGGAGCAAGGGATTTCAAACAACGGCCGGGAGAGGCGGCGCCGATGTAACCGCGCCCCGCTTTCTTGTACCGTTCTTTACTTGCGTACCAGGGCGGCCAGGCTTCACAATGCCGGCAATGGGAAAATGGCAGGGGCATAAAAAAGGACGTCCGTTTTTTATTTGGGAGAACAAACGCCGGGCGGCCCTCCGGGATAATCCCTTGCCCTGAATCTACCATGTCCGGGGCTTGCGGTTACAGCGGCCAGGCATGGCGTAGAAGCACGTAGCGGCCCCTGGTTGCGTCCGGTGGACCGGGGGGACACACCTAAAAACGTCCGGGGCGTTCCCGGGCGGGTTATGCGGTCGCTATCGCTTTATCATGCGGCGGGTACTTTGAAATAAGCGGTATTTGACACCTGCCCCGGATCATTCGTGCCCTGGGCGGGTTCTTGGGAAAATACCAGGTATGCATACAGCCCGCTCAAATCGGCCTGGTCAAACGTGGCAATAGGAACGGTTACAACGGCGTCCGCCCTGACACCCTGGGCGCTCATGGTTTGCCCGGTGATCTCGTCATAGACTACCGCCAGGGCCGCATCGGTCCCTTCCCCCGTTGCCGCGTCAAAGGACACGGACACGGAAGCCCCGGAAATACTCGCGGAGGCGATCCCCGGATTGAAAAGAGGCCCCTCAAAAATCCTGAGCTTGGCCGGGTCCCAGGCCATAGCCTCAAACAGGGCTTTGTTGATCTGTACCATGCGGTTATAGGCGGTAATCCTATGGGGCCGGGGGAACGTGAACGGCTTGAGAACGGCCTCATAGATCGCCTTTGCTATATGCGCCACGTTCTGAAAAATCGTCCGTACCGCTACCTGCCCCTCGGTCCTGGGATTGCTCGGCGGGGTGAAGGTTTTAATGTAATCTTTCCCCCTCCAGGACGAACCGACAAACTGACCTACCTTGCCCTTGATAGATCCCCGGATAAAATTGAGTGTTGCCATGATGGCCTTCCTTCTAGGCGTTGGTATGGTGTTATCGCCTATGTTCAATAAATACCATACAGGTAAGGAAATAGCAAACATTTGTTACCTGATGGCAGCCCCGGAAACGACACAGCAAACGACACAAAAATATTTATGAAACGGTAATATGGCATAGTTCAAAATACGTCAAAATGTGTTGACAAATAGAAGATAATCCGATAATATAGTACAAGATAACACCGTATAGGCTTGTATGGGGTAATCGAGGGGTTCTCTTAATCTGCGGGTCGAAGGTTCGATCCCTTCGCGGCTCAAATGTAATCATCGTTCGTGGGGTAATACACGGCTTGTAATTCATAAACAGACATGCTAATGTCATCAAAAGTTGTCCGGTATCTAAGCAGCCGGGCACGGGTACGGCAAGCATGTTTCGGCGGCTGCCGGACTTTTCCAGTGTTGATCGGGGATGTTTGGGATTCCGTAACAGCCCCAATCATCTTGATCGTGAATACCCGCTGGGATTGACCCGGCCGGGAGGTTTTGTTATGCCCGTAAAAGGGTTTAGGTCTCTGACTAACGGCGAAGGCAGCATGGAAGAACTTGACGTTAAATTTTTTATGATGTTCCTCTGCAAATTTAATAACATGGGGGGAGATGGCAAAAGTGTTTCCGACCGGTTCAAGGCGGCCTCATAATGGGTGACACCGTATCGTTCAGGCAAAAATCAGCCGTCCGTCTGTGGACTTTCCTGAGATACCGCGAGCTTTTTTTCCAGTTGATATCCCGGGACATCAAGCTGAAGTACCGGCGTAGTGTGTTAGGGTATCTGTGGAGCGTCCTTAACCCCCTGTTCACCATGGTCATCATGACCGTGGTTTTCTCGGCCATGCTGGCCCGGGGGGTTGTAAACTTTCCCGTATACCTCCTTATCGGAAGCCTTCTGTTCTCTTTTATGTCCGGAGCGGTAAGCCGGGCCATCCCCTCGGTTACCGGCGGGGCGGCGCTCCTTAAAAAAATCTACATTCCCAAATACATCTTTACCCTGTCCTCGGTTACGAGCGAACTGGTAACCATGCTGTTTTCCCTGGGCGCCCTCATCATGGTTATCATCGCCACCGGGGTCCCCTTATCCTGGTATTTTCTGCTCATCCCTATCCCCATTATTGAGCTCTATATCTTCTCTTTGGGCCTGGGTCTTTTTTTTGCCCAGGCCTTTGTTTTTTTTCGTGATATCCAGTACCTCTGGGGAGTTTTCTCCACCGCCTGGATGTACCTCACCCCCATTTTTTATCCTGTCGCCATGCTGCCCGAGCGTATCCGGTTTGTTATCACCACCTTTAACCCGCTGTATTTCTACATAAGTTTGTTCCGGGCCTTCGTGTTAGGCGGCGATCCCGCCTGGCCTGAGTATCTGTGGCGGGGCGCCCTGGCCGCGGGCCTTATGTTACTTATCGGCTTTGTTACTTTTTCCCGCAGTAAAAATAAATTCGTCCTGTATCTGTAGGTATCTTCTTTGGAAAAACCCGTTATTCAGATTGAGAATGCCACCGTGTGTTTTAACATGGCAAGTGAAAAGATAGACAGCATAAAAGAGTATTTTGTAAAATTCGCCAAAGGACAGCTCCGGTTTCAGGAGTTCCTGGCCCTGAAAGATATAAACCTTGAAATAAAGCGGGGTGAATCCTGGGGAATCGTGGGCCGGAACGGGGCGGGAAAATCCACGCTCTTAAAGCTCATCTGCGGCATTCTGGCGCCGGACAAAGGCAGAGTGGCGGTTAAGGGCGACATATCCCCACTGCTGGAACTGGGGGCCGGGTTTGACCCGGATCTTACCGCCGGGGAAAATATCTTCCTGGAAGGGGCCATTCTGGGCCGCAGCCGGAAATTCATGGAAGCGCATTACGACGAGATTGTGGAGTTTTCCGAGCTCAAAGATTTCATGAAGATGCCTATCAAGAACTATTCCTCCGGGATGCAGGCGCGGATGGGCTTCGCGGTAGCCACCGTGGTTGACCCGGAGATCCTCATTGTGGACGAGGTTTTGGCGGTAGGCGATGAGGCTTTCCAGCGGAAATGTGAAAAGCGCATCCACGAGATGATCGAGCATTCCACCACCCTGTTACTGGTATCCCATGACAGCGGCCTGGTACAGCGGCTCTGTACCAAAGCCGTCTGGATGCGCCAGGGAGAAATCGTCATGACCGGAGACGCGGGAGAAGTATGCGGCGCTTACGCGGAGTATTACCGGTAATCCATGGCCGGATTGGTAAAATAAACAAGAATCATGCCTGAACAACCAAACATAAAAATTTTTGTTGTCTATCATAAGCCGTACCAACTGCTCAAGTCGAATATACTAACCCCCCTTCACGCCGGGAGAGCTGTTTCCCTTGAGGCGGCAAAAGATGGAACGATGAGTAACGCCGACCTGTGTTGGATTCAAGATCGTATGGACGGCGATGACACGGGTGTTAACATTTCCAGCCGTAACAGAAATTACTGTGAACTTACCGGTATCTACTGGGTATGGAAAAATTATGACAGGATCGGAGACCCCAATTATATCGGTTTCATGCAATACCGGAGACACTTTATTTTCAACGAGGATGTTTATACATCATATGTACAAAATGAAAACGAGAAAGCTTACCGTATATATACCGTTGGACAGATATTTAATGGGTATCAGGACTATTTTGGAATTACCGATGATATAATCCGGGAAACCTGCGAAAAACATGATGCTATCCTGCCGGAACCGGTAAACCTGGCAATTACCGGAGCCCTTTCCGTGCGAAACGATTATATTTCCCGTATTGAGGGCACAAAAGCGAAAGATTTTGATTTGATGATGAAAACGGTAAAAAAATACGCACCGGAATATTATGATATGCTTGAAAGGCGGGCGGCGGCTAATACAAAATACATGTACCAAAGTTTCATTATGAAGCGCGAGATCTTTATGCATTACTGCACTTTTTTATTCGGTATACTGGAAAAGTTGGACTTAAAAATAAATACCGAAGACTATTCTATCAACGGTAAGAGAACGCTCGGGTATCTTGGTGAGACACTTTTTGACTGCTACATACGCAAACATATAGCGGACGATCGTTTGCGGTATAAAGAACTTGGAATGACGTATATCTGTACGGAAACATTACCGCGTCCGATAAAACCAAAAACAGCAATTATACTGCTTGCCTACGCCGATTTCGAGTCGCTGGAAATATCACTCGCAATCTACGGTAAATATTTGACTGGGGATACAAAGCTTTTTGTTTTGCAAAACGGAAGGGGCAGTTATGACTGCGAACGTACTTACCGTGTCGCCAGGCGATACGCTTCCCTGTATCCGCGCAATATTGAAGTCGTTGATTTCATTCCCCCCCAGCAGCCGTATTTCGCTATAAAAGATTTGCTTAACAATGACCGGCTTAAGGACTACGACTATATCTGTAAAGTAGACGATGACACTTTCCCTCTTACAGCGGACTGGTTTGAAAAACTTTGTGACTGTTATGAAAAAGAGTATGCAAAACACGGGGATAATTTGTCCTACGTTACCGTGCTTGTCAACAATAACCCCTTTGGTTTTTCACAACTCGTTGGGCATACGCCTTCACTCGGCAAGGAATACTTTGAAAAAATCGCGATTGAGCACCAGGCCGGGGCTGATATCCCCTATCCCTTTCACCCGTATAAAATACTTCCCAAAACGGAAATCGCCCCCTATGCGTGGGGAACTATTTGGCGGTACGCCTTTATCGCACGCTGGGTACATGAAAAGACAACTCTTGATCCGGATTCATATATCCGCATAACGAAGGATCTTCCGGATGTTCCGGTTGACGCCGCGGACAGATATTCCATAAATTGCATGCTTTTTAAGAAATCATTCTGGAATGATATACAGGAAGTTGTTTTTCCATATCGGGAAGACGAGGCTTTGTGCCATGCGTATTGCCATAAATATGACAAGAAAATTATTGCCCGTTTGTCTGTTCCCTTTGTTCATTTATTCTTCTATCCTCAGCGTGAGGAAAACAGGGATTTACTCCCAAGGATAAGAAATCTGTATCAGGATTGGCTTAAGATACCATATCCAATCTCAATGTGCCCGCTTAAAGAATATGAAAATGAAAACAGAATGCGCTTTATGGAAGTAAAATTTAACACCGTTGTTGGTCGAAAAGGGATCGGTATAAAAAACAGTTTCCATGATATTACTTATTGTATGGCAAGAGCTGTATGGAATTTGCTTAGACGCATATACAGAAAATTGGGTTTTTAAAAATTGCAATACAAGGATTTTATGGCCCATCCCGCTATTTCTATTATCGTTCCCGTCTATAATGTGGAACAGCATATAGCGCGCTGTTTGGAGAGCCTCGTTAATCAGACGTTTGGCGATATAGAGATTATCTGCATAAACGACGGCTCCCCGGATAATTCTCTTCAAATTTGTGAAGACTATGCAAAGCGTGATCCGCGAATTGTCATTTTTTCGCAGACAAATCAGGGCCTTGCAGCAGCGCGAAATACCGGTCTTTTACACGCAAGGGGTGAGTTTATTCAGTTTTGTGATTCAGATGATTATTACGATCTTACCATGTGCGAAAAAATGTATAACGTTATCGTTACTTCAAAGGCGGATCTTGCCGTGGCGGGAGTAAATCTTTTTTACGATAACGTTCCCGCATTTGGCGATGAAGAATATTACCGGGTACCCTTTTGTGGAATGCATTTGATTGACGACGAGACATTTAGGCGGACTAATGTGTATTCATGGAATAAAATATTTAAAAAATCACTAATTGATTTATATAAGATCGCCTTTCCTTATGGTTTGCATTATGAAGATGCGTGTTTTTTATTCAAATATTTAATGGTTGCAAAAACTATATATTATGTTAAAGATGCTTTATATACTTATGTATGCCGCCCGGACTCAATTATGGCGGCAACGCGTTCTCTGAAGCCGCCCTATGCAATTGATCATATATATATCATTAATGATGTTGCGCGTTTTATGGAAACCAACGGACTTGGAAAAAAATTCGAAGGCGTCTTTACATGGATGACGCTTCTGTATACTTATCTTTCGTGCTTGTGGGGTGGTGAGCAGGTTTATCGAAAAGCATTTGAAGCCGGAGCGGATCTTCTTAATAATATAGATTATAATGCCACCATGGGCAGCGATGCTGCCTACAATAAAGATGATGTAGTCCGGTTATATGCCCTTAAAAAACACGACTTGGAAATGTATTCTTCGGTTGATACGACAAACGTAGAAAATGAAAGGGTAAGGGGTGAACTGAACCAAGCTAAAAGTGAATTGGATAGAACTAAGACTGATTTTGATAAAGTTAGAAATATCCTGCATGCTCTGCAAACCGAAACAGCCGATGTTGAATTAAAAGATAAAAGTTTTTTTCCCTATTTGATTAAATCCTGTTTCTTTTTTCCCTGGTACATATATAAGACATACCGTATGGTCTATAACCATCCCGTGCAAAAGCGGCGTATTAGGGATTTAATAAAAGCGTACTTGTTTATGCCGTATTTTGTGCTTAAGATATACCGTACCATTTTGAGGAAAAGTGAGTTTTTAGGGTAACTGTGATGACTACAACGTACCGTAAACTTGCTGTACTCAGTTCTATTGTTGGCGCAAACCCTTTGCTGGTTCAGGGCGGCGGCGGAAACACATCAGTTAAAGACGGACAAAAGCTTTGGGTTAAAGCCTCCGGTACCTGGCTTGCCGGGGCCGGGGAGCAGGATATTTTTTTGCCTGTGGATATTCCCACTGTCCTTGAGCGTACCCGCCTGGGAATTGAAGATCTTTCCGATCTCGGCAGGAACGGCATGCGTCCTTCTATTGAAACGCCTTTCCATGCCATGATGCCGCAGCGGGTGGTTTTACATTTGCATATGCTGGATGCCATTATTTATTCCTCAATGCCTGATGAGAATAGCGTTTTGAGGGACAAGCTGCATGGCCTTAACTGGGCCATGGTGCCTTACGCGAGGCCGGACCTGCCCCTTAGCCGGATTATTGATTCAGTACTGGAAAAGGCGGAAACCGCGCCGGAACTTCTTGTTCTGCAAAATCATGGAATTGTTATAGCCGCTGAAAACGAAGAAGATAGTATTCCCCTGATTAATGATGTTATGAAGCGCCTGCGGCTTGAGCCCCGGCTTCTTCCCGTACCGGATGTTTTTGCTCTTGCGGTCGGGAATGATCTTTCATGGCGTATTCCTTCCTGTCCTGTTGTCCATGCTCCGGCTTTTGGACCGTCAGCCCAGGTAATTTCCGGCGGTTTACCCTTGTATCCTGATCATGTTGTGTTTTTGGGACCGGCTGCGCTTATATTAAATGCAGGCGACACATTGGGCCCGGCAAAGGATAGTTTTCAAAAGACTTACGGCTTTGAACCCTTATTTGCTATCATCCGGGATTGCGGGGTGCTTGTTTCACCAAAGATGACGCCGGGAGCTTTTGCCATGCTTGAAGCCCTGGGCAATGTATGTTTAAGGTCCCCCGCCGGAGTTGAACTGAGCGGGCTTTCCGGAGAAGATGTGAACGCCCTCGGTAATTGGGACGCCGAAGCCTACAGGAAAACGCTGGATAGTTCGGAGAAAAAATGAAATTCCAAATTATTATTCCCATGTCGGGATTTGGTGAACGCTTCAGGCGGGCAGGATACACGGTGCCCAAGCCCCTTATAGAAGTACTCGGTAAGCCTGTTATAGCGCATGTTTTGGATATGTTTCCCGGTGAAAAAGAAGTACACTTTATTTGTAACCAGGAACACTTGAACGAGCCTTCCTTTCGCATGGAAGAAACCCTGCGTAAATATTGTCCTGATGGGAACATAATCGGCATAGCTCCGCACAAAAAGGGGCCGGTTTACGCGGTAAGCCGCGCCTTTGAGTATTTTATTCCCGACGCACCGGTCATTGTTAATTATTGTGATTTTACCTGTCTTTGGGATTGGGAAGGATTTAAAACATACGCCCTGAACAGCCGCTGCGACGGAGCCGTTATGTGTTATACCGGCTTTCATCCGCATATGCTTGGGTCCACCAATTACGCCTATGTACGCAATGAAAAAGACAGGATTTTGGCCATACAGGAGAAAAAACCCTATACAGCCAATCCCATATCCGAATACGCTTCCAGCGGAACATATTATTTTTCCAGCGGTGCGTGTATGAAAAAGGCCTTTGAAGAAACAATGCGCCGGGAAGATCTTCTTCTGAACGGCGAATATTATGTAAGTTTGGCCTATGTGCCCATGCTGGAAAAAGGTATGGATATCCGGGTATTTGAACTTGACCGTTTCATGCAATGGGGTACGCCGCAGGATCTGGAAGAGTTCTTATTCCATGCCCGCATACACAGGCATTTGCGTGTTACCAGCGAAGTCGTTAAAAATGAGCCTGCTGTAGGAACAACGCTGATTCCCATGGTTGGCCTTGGGAGCCGTTTTTCACAGGCCGGTTATACTGCGCCAAAAGCCCTAATCTCTGTTGACGGCCGCCCCATGTTTCTTCGGGCAAAAGCGGATTTACCCGCCGGCAGGCATACTGTTTTTGTTATGCGCTCTGATATGCCGGATTTTGAGCGTGTCAAATCTGTTCTGTTGGAAGCCGAACCAAACTGTGATATAAAAATATTACCCGGCATGACGGAAGGTCAAGCTGTAACCTGCCTTGAGGCTATGGATATGATTGATCAGGAACAGCCTTTAACTATCGGCGCCTGCGACAACGGTTACATCTGGAATCGGGATAAATTTAACGCGTTTTTGGCGGATAGTTCCCTGGATTTTATTATTTGGGTACAGCGTAATTACCCCGCCGGAAAGAGGCGGCCTGAAATGTACGGCTGGGTCGACGCGGATGAACAGGGGGCGGTTAAGGCTGTCAGTGTAAAAAAGCCGCTGAAAAATCCGGCTTCGGACCCTGTGGTAACCGGCGCTTTTACCTTTAAGCGGACCGCTGATTTTGCGCGCGCGGCAAAACGTATGCTGGCGCGTAACGGCCGCGTAAATAATGAATTTTATGTTGACGAATGCTGCAATGACGCCATAGCTCTGGGATTAAGAGGAGCTATTTTTGAAGTTGACGCCTATATCTGCTGGGGAACCCCCGATGAATTACGTACCTATGAATATTGGCATGAAGTCTTTAAAGAATGGGACTTGTAGAAATATTTTAAACAGGGTATCGGTCTGGATTTTGAGGTGGCCGATGATATCAAAAGGATGAAGAATTGTCTGAAAAAACTGTTACAAGAAAGCTATTGGATTTACTTTTAAGCATTTTTTTATTTACTTTTGCATTCTTATTGGTTTTCTCTCTGGCGCAAAGAATATTTACTACCGGTCCGGTTTTTTATAAAGGGATATTCATTTGCTTTGTAACTCTGCTGATTTCTGTGGTGATAGTTTTACGCTTTTTTAAAACGAACAAAAATCGTGATAATTTTTTAGTATCGTTGATTTGTTCGTGTTTTATCGCAATGTCTTTTATCACAACGCTTCCGGTAATGCTTGACCGTTCAGTATCCATAAGTATGATAGGAATATTTGACGCTTACCCGAAGGGAATTGCCCGGGATGATCTGGAAAAAGAAATATTACGGGTTCATGATATTCATCAAATGATTGATAGGCGCATTAATGAGCAGCTTATTTCCGGCTTTATTGTAGAAGACAACCAGACAGGGAAGTTCGTTTTGACCGGACGGGGTAAAATGTTGAGTATGTTTTGCGTATTTATTGCCGATATTTTTGCCATTCCAAAAGAGGGTGAAACCGTCAGGCTCCCTGATGGCGGTGTTTTGCCCTCACGGTTTTAATTTTTTCTGGTTTAACGTCATAGACGATGCTATGATAAAAGTATGCGGTTATCTGGTATGCTGTAGGAGTTCGGAAGAACAACTACCGGTTGTTGACTTTCTGGGGCAGAATACTGACCCCGTAACCACGATTAACAGCCGGTAGCCGCATTTGCATCTTGGGGGCTGGTTCTGACGAATCAACACCCCGAATAGACGTATGGTAAAGTATATCGGAGTTCCGCCGAAC
>JAISQR010000086.1 GCA_031274035.1 Treponema sp.
TTAAGCCGGGTTATTCCCTATACCAAGGGGCACTATGATTACTTCCTGGAAGATTTTGTCCTAAAACGGGGGAAAGTCATTTCGATCCGATCCAAAGATCCCCTGATGATAAACCTGGACGGGGAAGCGTTTTTTGACACCAACATTACGGTAAAACTTATTCCCCGTGCGGTAAAAATTGCCGCTCCGAATAATCTGTCTTATAAGAAGGGGGCCCCCTTCCATGAGTTATAAAAACAGTAACGACAGCCGGTATTTTCATATGGCAGTGTTCATCGCTCTGGCCAACACGGCCGCCCTTATCTGGCTTCATCTGTCCGAATATACGCGGGGCAGTTATTTCACCATACTCATTCCGGTTTCTATATGTATTGCCTTGATTGCCGTCTCTGTTCCCCTTATGAAATATCTCAACAAAATACGGAAGGGTGGCCCTAAGACCGGCTATTTTAAGGCCGCCAACCTTCTCGCCATTTTCGCTATGCTGTCCCTTCATCCTTATTCGCCTGCCTGAATACATCAGTTCCGCTCTTTATTTCAAGGCCGCGGTGCTGCTTGCCGCCTGCCTCCTGGTGATTGTGATCGTGGTATTCCTTATAATGCGGGTAAAGCCGGAGGCAGCCCTGACTTTTTATATTCCCGCGGTTACCTTCTTCATATATACCTTGGGAACGGCAATCATGGGAGGTACAAGGTATTATTTTCTCACCTACCTTGTTATCTGCGGTATCGGAGCGATATACAGTTATTATACCTTTTTTCGTAATTTTATTATCCTGTCCCATGCGGTTATCCTGCTGTTTATCGCTGCGAGAATACCCCTTTTAAATTCCGATCCCTTCCTCAAGGACATCCTGGCAGATTGGATTATTGCCGCGTACACTACGATTTTTTTCCTGATGCTCTCGCGTTTTTTAACGGAAAAGAGCAGCCGGGTCCGCACAGGCCGAGGATACCTTCAATCCCCTAATGGCCGCCACCCCTAACCTCATCGCTATGGTGGATGAAATGAACAGAGTAACCTATACCTCCGCATCTCTTGCGGCCCTGGCCCATATTGAGAATTATGAAATGACCGCGGGCCGTCCGATTATCGATCTTTTTCCCGATATAAACATGAAGCTCGTTATTGGAGAAATTGTAGAGGCTGAAGGATTCTACGAAAGTACAGAGGAATTTTTTCTGAATGGCGAAAGGCGGTACTTTAAAATTATTTCCGACAGGTTTCGCGGTAATATAGGAGGCCGGTTTATCGATATAAGCGATATTACCCCTATTATGACGGCCCGCCTGGACGCGGAAGAGGCCAATTCCGCCAAGAGCATCTTCCTTGCCAGGATGTCCCACGAGATCCGCACCCCCATGAACGCCATTATCGGCATGTCGGAACTTATCCTCCGGGAACAGACCTCCCCGGCAATACATGAACATGCGGCGGCAGTGAAGCAGGCTGGAAACAACCTGATGGCTATCATCAACGATATTCTGGATTTTTCTAAGATTGAATCGGGGAAGATGGAAATTATTCCGGTGGAATATGAATTTGCGTCCTTGATTAACGATGTGATACGGATACGGCAGGTCCTTTTGAATCTCTTATCCAATGCGGCAAAGTATACCAATCAAGGCAGTATTATTTTTACCGTGGAAAGCGCACGGAATGAAACCGGCAGTATTACCTTAAAATTTGAGATTACCGATACTGGTATCGGTATAAGACGAGAGGATATGGATAAGCTCTTTGGCGATTTTTCCCAGGTGGATACCCACGCGCATCATGGAGTGGAAGGTACAGGGCTTGGGCTTGCCATTGCCCGCAGCCTCTGCCGCTCTGCGGGAGGAGACATCACGGTAAAATCGGTTTACGGGGAGGGGAGTACCTTTACGGCCGTCATTCCGCAAGGTATAACGAAGGAGGGCCCTTTCGCCTCGGTAGCGGATTCTGAAACAAAAAATGTGCTTATCTATGAAAGGCGGGATATTTATGCCAATTCCCTTGTCCGTTCCATAAATAACCTGGGGGTGCGTTGCAGACTGGCCTTAACAGGGGAAGAATTGGTCAAGGCCCTTGGTGAGGATCGTTTTGACTTTATCTTTGCCGCTTCTTGCCTGTTTGATGAAGTCCAGGACCAGATACGGAAAGAGAGAATTGACACTACCCTAGGAGCCTGTGGGACTTTGGTGAATTTTTGCATGAATATGCAAAAAATCCACAAGCGCAATCGGACACGAAGTGTCCGCGGCTCCTAGGGCTGCCGCTCTATCTCCGTATCTCCTCTGCCCTTTCTTCTTTTCTTTTTTTCTTCCAGTAAACTATTCAAGCCGTGATGCAGCGCATACATGGCTATCTGCGTCCTGCTGCGGAGGCCTGCTTTCTGCATAGTGGAAGAAATATAATTACGAACCGTACCGAGCTTCAGATTCAGAATTTCAGCGATTTCTCTGGTAGAACGGCCCTGGGCAATATAAGAGATTATATTCAGTTCTGTCTTCGAAATAGTAGACGGAAGAATCTCGGCGCTTTCCTGCAAATCACCGCCTTTTTTCCCCTGATTTTGGTGGTTTATCAAGTCCGAACATATCTTCAAAACTTTGCTTGCAATCTTAGGGCTCATATAGCTGAAACCTCTATATATCTCCCTGATACAGTACGGCAGCTTATCCAGATCGTTAAATTTTAACAGATAGCCCGCAATTCCATTTGCTATAGCCCTGCGGATAGACGCTTCATCTTCCTTATGGGTAAAGTAAATGATCGAACTTTCAGGTGATTTTTGTTTTAACAGGGGGATTATTTCAGTACCCGCAAAATGCCCTCTTTCAAGATCAAGAATGATTATATCCGGCTTTATGGTGTTCAGCATCATACAGGCATCATAAGCCTCCTCCCCTATCCCAACAATTTTAAGATCAGGCTGCCCTGACAGAAATTTTTGCAGGAGTATCCTGTCTACCTCATGATCATCAATAATTAATATTTGAAGCATATTTTTACCCTAGAGATTTTTGATCTTCTATAGATATTTTTTCAAGTAGTATACGGAAAAAACGAAAACATGTATCAAGCCGATGGTTTTGCAAACGAAGCTATCGGTTTCTTTTAAAAAGATCAGATGATCCGCTCTTGAAGGGCGTGTAAAATTTATTTACAATAAAACACCCCGCTCTAAAGGGGGGGGGGTATTACACCCGCGCGTTTCAATAAAATTCACAATAAATTGCGGTTTTAATTTATTGCGGAGTGTAATACCGGAATCGTACTTTGGAGGGAAATATGAAACTTGGCTGTTGCCTTAACATGAACGCGGAGGATGCGTATAAAACCGGTGCGGGGGCCGTCCCCCTTATTGCTGAACTTGGCTACGATTATGCGGAGCTGCCCTTGGCTCAGGTAATGGATATGCCGGAAAATGATTTTAAGGATATGACCAGCCGCATAAAGGATTCAGGTATTTCCGTGGAAGCCTGCAATAACTTCTTCCCGCAGCGGATACGTTTGACAGGGGAAGAGGCAAACCTTGAAAAAGCCCTTGACTATGCGGAAGCGGCCTGTTCCCGTGCTTCGGCTATGGGTGTGAAGATCATTGTCTTAGGCAGTTCCGGCGCCAAGAACATCCCTCCGGGGTTCCCCTACGAAAAGGCCCGCAAGCAGCTCCTGATTCTGATTTCCCGTCTTGACGTGCTGGTAAAACCCTTGGGCATTACCGTAGTGATGGAGCCCTTAAACAGGCAGGAGAGCAACTTTATCACCACTGCCGCCGAGGGCCTTACCCTGGTGCGGGAGGCATCGCTTGATAATATCAAACTCCTTGTAGATTACTACCACCTGCGCATGGAGGATGAGAGCCCTGCCGTGATAGAGGATGCGGGGCCGGACCTACGGCACATCCATATAGCGGCCAAGACAGGCAGGGTTTTCCCCGCGCCGGATGACGGGGAAGACTACGCGGGATTCTTCGGCGTACTCAGGAAGGCCGGCTATACCGCCCGCGTCAGTGTAGAGGCGTACAGCAAAAACCTGCGCGCCGATGCCGCCTGTTCCCGCGATCTGCTCCGCGGCTTGATGGGATAGCCCTTCTTGAATATGCGGCAAGACAAAGAAATACAGCCCAATGTTCTATGGGCAGGCAGGCTTGAAGAAAAGCCCGAAGCGGAAGCCTTTACATTCCAGGCGTCGATTGCGGTTGACCGGCGCATGTTCCGGGAGGACATAGCCGGAAGCCGGGCCCACGCCGCAATGCTGGGCAGGCAGGGGATCATCCCGCCTGAAACCGCGCAAAAGCTGGATACGGAGCTTGAGCGCATAGCCGAAGAACTGGAAAGCGGAAAACTCGCCGTTGATAGGGGCGCTGAGGATATACACTCGTTTATCGAGGGGGTTCTTACAGAAAGACTGGGGGATATGGGCCGCACGGTCCACGCGGGGAGAAGCCGGAACGATCAGGTAGCCTTGGATTTCAGGCTCTACCTTAAAAAAGCCGTATCAGGGCTGTGCGGAGAGCTGCGGGATTGTATAGCCGTGCTGCTGGATCAGGGGGAAAAACACGCCGCAAGCATCATGCCCGGTTATACGCACCTTCAGCGGGCCCAGCCTGTAAGCCTTGGACATCACCTTGCGGCCTGGTGCGCGGGGCTTTGCCGCGACTTGGGGCGTTTCCATGACGCCCTTACGCGCCTTGATGAATGCCCCTTGGGCTCAGGCGCCCTTGCGGGATCGGGCCTGAGCCTGGACAGGGGCGCTGTTGCGGAAGCCCTGGGCTTTACCCGCCCTACCCTTAACTCTATGGATTCCGTTGCGGACAGGGATTTTGCCCTGGAGCTTGCCTCGTGCTGCGCCATAACAGCGACGCATCTTTCCCGCTTCTGTGAGGATATTGTTATCTGGGCAAGCGAGGAATTTAAATTTATCGACCTGGCCGAGTCTTGGAGCACCGGTTCTTCGATTATGCCGCAGAAGAAGAATCCTGATTTTGCCGAGCTTATCAGGGGCAAGTCAGGCAGGGTAACCGGCAACCTCGTATGCCTCCTCACCGTGCTTAAAGGGCTGCCCTATGCCTACGGCAAGGATCTACAGGAAGATAAGGAAGCCCTGTTTGACAGCCTGGATACGGTTAATTCATGCCTGCGCATGTTCAGGGGGATGACGGCAAGCGCCCGCTTCAACACCGGCAGAATGGAAGCCGCCTGTATTGGAGGCTTCCTCGAGGCCACCGATGCCGCGGAATACCTGGTACGCAAGGGCCTTCCCTTTAGAAAAGCCCATGAAGTATCGGCCTTACTCGTCCGGGACTGCATCAACGCGGGGCAGCGCTGTATTAGCGATAGAACCCTGCCGGAGCTTCAGAGCCGGTCGGAACTTTTCGCCGCCGATGTTTACAGGGCCCTTAGCCCGGCGGCCTGCGTTGCGGCCAGGAAACTGCCCGGGGGCCCCGCGCCGGAAGAAGTTCTCCGCCAGATAGGGGAAATGCGGAGGCTGATCGCCTCTTGAGTAATCCCAATCATTCCATGTTCAAGGCAATCCCCAGGCAGGCGGCCACGGCCCGCTCCCTGCCGGGAATGCCTCCGTGGACGGGAGTATTGACGGTTCGTACCTTACCGTCAGGGTACTTGAGGGCCAGCGCGGTTGAACCGCCTCCGTCAAGATTAAGGCCGTTGGCGGCGCCTAATTTTTGTAGGATAATGCCGGTCTCAGCTTCCGCGGCGCCTATACTGCCGAACTGCCGTCCGTCAATGACCAGGAGATAGAGAAATCTTCCGCATGAGGATATACCCGCGGCGCTCCGCGGATGCCGTGTGTTTCCCCGCATAAGCGCGCTTTCAGGAACCGCACCGTCCTGTAATACCCTATGGAATCCTCCTACGGCATTTCTAATGTTTCCATCGGCGCTTTCCGTATCAGATACGGATAATCCGGCCTGGCTTACTATGGCGGCTTTTCCTCCAGCATAAAATACCAACGCGTCAAAGCGGGTATCAGGAAGCGCTACAACCCTTCCCTCGGAAACGGTTATTCCCTCGATGGTCCGCGCCTCCCCTTCTTTCCCCGATACAGGGCTAAAAGGGCTTGTGTTTATCCCCGCAAGACAATCATAACGCCGGACAAAACTGCTGATCTTTGTACTGGAAATGATACCGTCAATCCTGTCATTGTTTTTCCCCCCTTCGGCTTGTTCCTTTCCGCTAACCACAATCCGTAAAGCAGGTTCCGTCAAATCCACCCGCAAGGCCCAAAACCGCAACCTCGGTTCCTGAATACTCCCCGCAAAATAATCGATTCCTCTACATACATTTTCCGCAAAGGGCCGCCATTGGGGAAGTATCCCTTCGGGGGTCCTGAACTTTACAGAAGCCGTTTCCTGGGTTGCGGCAAGGGGGGAGAGCGTCCTACAGGAAACAGAGAGCAGCGCAAGGAACAGATGAAACACAAGCAGCAGGCCTGTTTTCCGATACGGCTCCCTCATTTTTATCCCTCCTGGTATTTTATAATTCTGAATTAACCTTAAACACCGGCAAGCCATACGACAAAGCCATAAAAACCTCAAAAATTTTTCGCCGCCGTAGGCGCCGCCTACGGCGGGGCAGGTTAAGGGTTAAAGGGCTAAAGAGTTAAAAAGCCCGGACAGCCCGGACCGAGTATGCACTATTCTTGCCGAAGTTGCCCTGGTAGCCATCGCTGAACCTCTGATGCCATGCGCCATTACTATCGTACACCGACGAGGACCAGTGCCAACTATCGCCCAGATTGCCGATATTCTTTGCCCGCAAGTTTTGGTAGACAAAATTCAATTCCGACCGTGTCGGCAAACGCCAATTGGAATAACCGCAGCCCTTGTAATTCCGGGCCAGGGTAAGCGCTTCGCTCCAGCTAGTATTACCTAATAATCCGCTCACCTCCATATAAGTCCCCCCTTCGGCAAAAAACACAATGCCGCCGCCTGGCCCCGCGTCTCCTATCTTGTATACCGGCTTGGGCAGGGCCTTTACCGTGTCCGCTACAAAACCCGGTATCTTGTCAAATACCTCGCCTATACCGTTTAATTGCAGGCGGGACGACGAGAGTATCTGCGCCGTGTTTATGTCCAGGATATTGGCCGTGATAACCAGTTTTCCCCCCAGGGACATAAGCTGCCCCCGGATAATGCTGTTCGCGCCCAGGGCCTTGCCGAACGCCGCCACCCGGTTCCCGCTTGTCCAGTCCGACTGCTGGAATTGCAGTTCCGTCATTATTTTGTCAAAGCTGCTCCGGTCCACCACCCGAACCCCGCCGCTTACCGCCAGCTCCCCGACAAATAGTTGGTACACCGCGTCGGCGTCATCCTGGGTAAACCCGCCCCGCACATCAAACGGGCTTACCGCCACGGTAAGCTGCTCTGTGTGGATAATGCTGTTGACGGCCAACAGTAAGACCGCTAAAGCAAGAAATGTATTTTTCATATCAACCCTCTTTGCGGAACTCAACGGCGTGCTACACGGAACCCCACATTGCCACCCCGAGCATTAGGTGCAAAGTAGTAGCGGTGGGCTGAACGCAAGAACTGTTCAGCGTAGTTCCAACTGCCGCCCCGATTGACGCGGTAAGAGCCGGAAGCAGGCCCTACGGGGTCTGTC
>JAISQR010000167.1 GCA_031274035.1 Treponema sp.
GTTTGGGGAGAAGCGTAATCAACCAAATATTCTTTAAGCGTCATTAAGGCATTCGGATGACAGCAGTTGAGTATCTGTTTGCTCTTGCAGAGCGCCATAAATCTGTCTCCGGTACGCCCCTCTCTATAACAAGCCGTGCAAAAACTCGGAACATATTTTGCGTCAATAAGCCATTTTATAACATCGTCAAGGGTTCTCGTATCCGCCACCTCAAACTGCCGTGTATCTTCTTCGGGCTTCTCAACATAGCCACCGACAGAGGTGCACGACCCGCCGCTTATTTGCGATACGCCCACACGCAAAAGTTTCTCCCGGACACTTTTTCCTTCCCGTGTAGAGATAATCATACCCGTGTATGGTACCGCTATACGGATACAAGCCGTTAATTTTTCAAAAAGCCCGTCACTTATACCGCCGTTAAATGAATTGGGGTCAACCCCCTGAGCGGGTTGTACCCGCGGAACACTTATTGTGTGCGGCCCAACGCCAAAAACCGATTCAAGATGTTCGGCGTGCATAAGCAGTCCCGCAAATTCGTAGGTGTAATTCTCAAGCCCGAAGAGAACGCCGATACCCACATCGTCAATATCACCGCGCATTGCCCTGTCCATAGCCTCGGTATGGTATGCGTAATTGTGTTTAGGTCCTTTCGGGTGCAGATGCTCATATCCGGCTTTATCATAGGTTTCCTGAAACAAGATGTATGTCCCGATACCGGCATCACTGAGTTTGCGGTAGTTTTCGACCGTTGTCGCGGCAATGTTCACATTCACCCGCCGTATCGATCCGTTCTTGTGCTTGACGCTGTATATTGTGTCAATGCTTTCAAGGATGTACTCGATAGGATTATTAACCGGATCTTCACCCGCTTCAATGGCAAGCCGCTTATGCCCTATATTCTGAAGCGCGATAATTTCGGCGCGGATTTCATCCTGGGTAAGTTTCTTCCGCGCAATATCCGAACTGTAGTGGTACGGACAGTACAAGCAGCCGTTGACGCAGTAATTCGAGAGATAAAGCGGCGCAAACAAAACGATCCGGTTGCCGTAAAACTGCTGCTTAATATCAAACGCAAGGTCAAAAATTTCATTAACCTTGTCCTGATTATCGCAGGCAAGGAGTACCGAGGCTTCCCGGTGTGTCAATCCTTTTGTCTCGCGCGCCTTTTCAAGAATTCCGTCAACAACAGCAATGTTATCTTTCACGCTGTCCGCGTATCTCAAAGTGTCAAGTATTTCTTCGTGAGAAATAAAATCTTCAGCTTTTTCCGATTTAGGATCGTACATAACGCCCTCCCGAACTAAGTCTGAGATATTTCTGCCGCCCAGGAGAATACCCATAGGACCCTTGAACGGCGGCAGTCTGACTAAATGGTAACTGAATGGATCCGGGGTGTGAGATTACAGCCCCGGCGGCGATAATTTTGTTCATAGAACCCTCCAAAACCAATACAAAACTTGGTTTATAAGGCGATTGCCTGATTTAATTTGCCACACTTGCCAAGAAAAATCTCAGCATGAATGGGATAACGAATTCAGTATACCCTGTATCAACAACAGGTGTCAAGACTTTATTGTGTCAATCACCCTATGCGTACAAAAAGCTGTAAATTGGGGAAGAAGGCGATTTTTAGCCTCCATGAGATGATCCCCATGCCTCCCTATATGGTAAAATGGATTAAAGACCATCCTGGGGCCGATTTTCTAATTGAGATATGTTGAGATATGTGATTGACAATGATAACTAAGTGGTTTATATTTTTTATAGTGATCGTGCTGCGGAGGTTATAAACCAAGGCGGCCGGGGGGGCCCTGAAGGGCTCCTTTTTTTTACCAAGGGGAATTATGCCGGCAAAAAAGCCTTTCCTGACCTATGACCAGCAAATACGCAAACTCCGGGATGAAAAGGGCCTTGCCGTACCTGATGAAGCCCACGCCAGGGAGATTCTTGTCCAAATCGGCTATTTTTCGCTCATCAATGGTTATAAATCCCCCTTTAAAGACCTTGCCACCGGTCAGTACAAGAGCGGCGCGGCCTTTGAAGATATAGAAAACCTCTATTACTTTGACGAAGCCCTTCGGGAGTTATTTTTCAAGTACCTCCTGAAAGTAGAACAAAAACTAAAATCCCACATATCCTATTATTTCAGCGAGGAACACGGTAATTCGATAGATGCCTATACCAGCCTTTACCGTTATGATTATCAAGACCCCAAGAAAGTACCGGAAATATTCAGACTCCTGGGCGAAATCAACCGGGTCATCACCGCCAATTTCAATGCGGTTAATCTGAACCATTACATCGTCAACCATGAGAATATCCCCTTGTGGGTCTTAACCCGGAAATTGACCTTTGGCAACATTTCAAAAATGCTGGATATGCTGCCCATGCCGTTGCAGACTAAAATTAGTAAGAATTATACCCATTTAACCGGTACTTCTCAGTTGTTGTCCATCATCAGCGTCCTGGTGTTGTTCAGGAATACCTGCGCCCATAATGACCGGCTGTATAACTATAAATCCAATAAAGGTGAAATACCGTCGCTGCCGCTCCACAAGGCGCTCGGCCTCATCCGTCTGCCTAACGGCAACTACCGGCAGGGAAAACAGGATTTATTCGCCGTGGTAATCGCCCTCCGGTATTTGCTGGAAAATGACAACTTTTGTCTTTTTTTTAGCAAATTAGAGGCGATCATACATAATCATCCTGATAACGCTATTTTCCCCAAAATAGAACTAATCAAAAGCATGGGCTTTCCGCCTAATTGGAAAGATGTTGCGGTGTTGCCGGTATAGGATAAGTATCAAAGCATAGGGGGCGGCGGGGTATACAAGCAGCGCGTAGCCCGTCCGGGGGCTGGTAAGTCGGGCGGATACCGGGTTATCGTGTATTTCAGGAATTGGACTAAGGAGTAAGCTATGAAAAAAAAATATGCAAGTGAAATTTTAGAGGTTATCCATCAGGATGCCCAGGGCTTATATGATATAGGCGCCATTGATGCCGCCAGAATGAGGGGATTTGACGAAATGTGCCTTGCCTCTGCCCCCAAACCCGCCCCAAAAGGCTCTGTCCTGCCGAGAAAACCCCTGACAAGGCCGGCAAACGCCTGATTTTCCCTATTTTTCCACGTATCACTTCTCCCTTATCATTTCTAATAGCTTTCGATATTTTCATCTCATATAACTTTTAGGCTATATCGGAAGCTCCAAAAGATATATTAGACAGATTTCTTTTTTCACCTTTACAATTCCTTGAATAGACAACCTACAAATGTCCTGTTAGGACGTAGCCTTTCATTTTTTTAGCGGTAAAGGAGTTTTGTATGGCAGTAAGTATCGTCGGTATTCTCGTAGCGTTGTTTCTCTTCCTGTTTCTGGTCTACAAGGGATGGTCTGTCTTGTATGTAGCCCCCCTCTGCGTTCTGATCGTCGCAGTTACAGGAGGGATAAATCCCCTTGAGGCATTAACCCAACATTTTGTTCCCGGTGTTGTTGAAATGGTGGGAATGCTCTTCTGGGTCATTTTTCTGGGAGCTATCATGGGGAAGCTGTATGCGGATACGGGCGCGGCGGCTTCGCTGACACAAACCCTGATGAATAAATTTGTCCTGAACGTCGAGGGGGACAAGCGGATAAAACGGGCGATGATCGTTATTGTCGTTGTTACCGCCATTCTTACCTTTGGCGGTATAGACGCCTTTATCCTCTGCTTTCTGATGTTCCCCCTATGCAGGAGCATTGCCAAACAACTTAACATTCCGCGGCGGCTTGTTCCCGCCATGCTTTGCACTTCCGCTGTTTTGATGGGAAGCCCTCTGGCGCCCCAGTTTAATAACATTCTGGCAACACAGATACTGCATCTTCGCCCATCGGCGGGACTGATACCCGGTCTTATAGCTGCCCTGATTGGTGAAATCGGTATTTATTTTGTATTGTCACGGACGGTATTGAAAGCTATAAAAAACGGCGAAACCTATGACGATGGTCCGCTTCCGCCCCTTGAAGGAACGGGCGGCAAGAAACTGCCCAATTTCTGGGTATGTTTAATTCCCCTGATTCTTGTCATTGTGATCTATAACGGTTCCTTCGGCATACCCGTTGTGGCAAAATACAACGCGGGCATCATAATCGCCCTGGCGGCCGGCATTTTGTCCACGATGATCCTTCTGGGTAAGTACATTTCCCGTGAATCCCTTATTCCCGGTCAGGGCAAATTGGGCTACTACAGATCCTTTATCCGTTCCCTGAACGCGGGCGCGGACAACTACCCCAACCCTATTTTCGCGGTTTGTACTCCCGCGGGTCTTGCGAAGGTTATTACCGCCACCGCCGCCTTTGGCGTGATTGTAGGCGCCTTACCGGGCCTGCCGGTGCATCCGTTGCTATTGACCTTCATTTTTGCCCTGATTATCGTTACGCTCACCTCGTCGCCTCCTGTAACCCTGGCCGTGATAATTCCCATTTTGGGAGGGATGTTCGGGATTTTCGCCGCTGCGGAGGGCGGACCGCCTCCTGTGGTGACTGCCGGAGCTATAGCCCGTGTCGCGGCATTAACCACAACCACATTTGAAACCCTGCCATTTAACGGACTTATCACACTCGCCTGCGTCATATTATCGAGGGTTTCTGTCAAAGAAGGCTACGCGCCTATTTTTGGGCAGACGGTAGTGTGTACGACCATTGCTACTATTATAGCGTTAGTGTTGTTCATGCTTTTCCCCGGTCTTGGAAATATTGGATAACACAACGGCAAACTGCTGTTCTCCGCCGGTTTTACAACGGCGGAGAACAGTCAAAGGAGAAACTGATGACGAAATTTGACACGTTATTTTCACCGGTAGAAGTGCGGGGGCATTGTTACAGAAACCGTCTGATTGCGGCGCCGACTCTGTTTGCCCATGCGGTGTTGTTTATCCCCGAAATTGCGGAGAATGTGTACCGCATGGTAGAAAAAAGGGCGAAGGGCGGTTTTGCGGCGGTTTCGACCGGAGAGATTCCGGTCAATGACGAAGAAGGCACAACGATGTTCATGGAACGCCCCATTGATTTTCAAAATTACGGGGGTTCCGATTTTGGCAAATTCAAGGAATACGCGGACCGCATCAAAAAGCACGGCGCAATTTCGTATTTGGAATTCAGCCATGAAGGCGCACACGCGGTAACCAAGCCGCCCTATGCGCCATGGGGCCCTGACACATACATTAGGGAAGATGGGGTGCAGGTACAGGGTATGACCCGTCAAATGATGGATAAAGTCTGCAATGACTTTAATGTTGTAGCGCGGTTTGCCAAGTCCTGCGGGTTTGACGGCGTGTTGTTCCACGGCGGTCACGGTTTTATCGCCCAGCAGTTTATCTCACCCTGGATGAACCACAGAACGGACGAATTCGGCGGCAGTATGGAAAACAGGGCGCGTTTCCCCTTGATGCTTATAGAGGCAATCCGCGAGGGAATAGGCGAAGACATGATCCTCGAATTCAGGTTCAGCGCCGAGGACGGTGTACCGGGCGGTATGACCATCAACGATACGGTAGAATTCTGCAAACTCATCGACGGCAAGGTCGATATTATTCATGTTTCAAATGGACTTAAATGGCGGGGCAACGGTACGCAGACATTCTCCGATTTCTTTGACATACACGGTGTGAACGTGGAACACGCCGCGAAAGTTAAAGCGGCGGTAAGTAAATCAAAAGTAGCCGTCATCGGCGGTATAAACAGCCCTGAAATGGCGGAAAACATTGTTGCATCAGGTAAAGCGGATTTTGTAATTATGGGAAGACAGGGTTTTGCGGACCCGGAATTTCCCAACAAGGCGCGGACGGGCAGGGCGGACTATATCAGGCGCTGTGTCCGGTGTTTCCAGTGTTATCCGGGCATAGACTATGCGGAACATCCCACGGATAAGCCCATTTGGGAACGTCTTACCCCGGAGCAGCTTAAAAGGGATGTGACTCCGGCGGCGATGGGGAAATGCGCCATCAATCCCGATACGGGATTCGGCTTTTATCCCGACAGAATGCCCCTGCCCGCATCGAACAGAAAAGTGCTGATCATCGGCGGCGGCGCCGGAGGATTGCAGGCGGCGATTACCGCGGTCGCGCGGGGACATAACGTTACGCTGATTGAAAAAACGGAAAGGCTGGGGGGAACAATCAATTTTACCGACAAGGATGATGACAAAATCGATCTGCGTAATTTCAAAAATCTGCTGATCCGCGAGGCTAATGAAAGCGGCGCGAAAATCCTGCTTAACACAGAGGCAAGTAAAACCCTTATCGAAACTGAAAAGCCGGATGTTATTATTGCCGCCGTAGGCGCTCATCCATTTGTACCTAAAATTCCCGGAATAGAATCCGCTATCGCCGCTGTTGATGTGTATAACAATGTTGAAAAAATAGGGAGAAACGTTGTGCTTCTGGGCGGCGGTCTCGTCGGCGCCGAAGTGGGCCTGTACCTTGCGGCTATGGGGCGTACCGTTACTGTGGTAGAAATGCAGGACATGATGGCGTATGAAACCCTTGGGTATTACCGGAACGCGCTGCTCAACGAAATGGAAAAACGGAGCATTCGTCAGTTTCTGGGAACAAAGGTAATCGAGGTAACAAAAACCGGCGTAAAGGCAGTCAAAGCGGGAGAGGAAATTTTTATTTTTGCCGATACCTGTTTGTTTTCGTTTGGCATGGAAAGCAGCGCGGAAGTATTAAAAGAGATACAGAAAATAGCAGGCTCCGTTCCGGTACGCCCGGTGGGGGACTGTGAAAAAAGCGGCAAATTGGGTGACGCTGTCCGGTCAGGACACATAGCGGCCCTTAATATTATTTGAAAAGGAGTCATGTGTTATGAACATTACACCCAAGGAAAATGCGTTGATAGCCTATCAACACAAGCAGCCCGCTTGGATACCCTGCTTTTATACGGATATTTCGATGATTCAGGCTTACCCGCAAATGGAAAGGTATTGCGGGCTGGAAAGCGGACCCGATCTATTTGGCGTAGACTGGACTTTCGTGCCTAGTATAAACGCCCCAATGCCCACCCCTGGTAAGGAGATGTTTGATGACATCGCAAAATGGAGAGACTATGTGAAGGTCCCCGATCTGGATGCCATCGACTGGGAAAAGCAGGCGGAGATTGATATTAACACTGATTTTATGGCACTCGTCAACGGCGCCGGTTTGGTACGCCGTCAGGATGGTAAAACCGCCTACGATGATAATAAGTTGGTTGTATGTATGGTCATCAACGGGATGTTTGAGCGTATGCATTCTTTTATGGGATTTGAGAACGCGCTCATGGCGCTGTTAACTGAACCCGAGGCGTGTTCCGAGTTTTTCGGTGCCGTAGCTGACTACAAGATTAAGTACTTCAGGAAGATTGCTAAGTACTACAAAGTCGATGTTATTAACGCCCATGACGATTACGGTATGAATGACCGGATGTTCATGGCTTTGGACACTTGGCGCAGTCTAATCAAGCCGCACTTGAAGCGCATGGTGGATGCCTGTCATGAACTGGGAATCATCTACCAGCATCATTCCTGTGGGTACATCGAGCCGCTTATGGACGATTTCGCGGAAATCGGCATTGATGCAATTGACACCCTACAGGCATGCAACGCAAATCTAAAGAAGATAAAAGATCGCCTGGGCAGCAAAATTACTTTCTGTGGGGGCTTCGATAACATGGGCGTTCTTGACATCATCGGCATTGATGATGAGTCGGTCAGGAGGGAATACCGGCGTGTCATTGATTCCCTGGCGCCTGGTGGCAGTTACGTGATCTACCCCATCGGCGGGGTGTTCGGCTTTGTGCCCGTATTCCTTGATGAACATTTTAAGTACGGCATGGGCTTCTACCAAAAACACGGAAAATAGCAAGCCCTGTTCCGGTACACCCGGTGGGGGACTGTGAAAAAAGCGGTAAATTGGGTGACGCTGTCCGGTCAGGACATATAGCGGCTCTCAATATTATTTGAGAGAGGAGTTTTTTATGGCGGCTAAAGTAATGGGAATCGCGGCCGGGAGGCCGAACGGTAATTCGGAAATATTGTTAAAGCAGGCGCTGCTTGCCTGTCAACAGGGCGGAGCGGAAGTTGTGTTTATCAACCTTCGGGATTTTACAATTCTTGACTGTACGGGTTGTACCGTTTGCTCGGAAGGCATGGCCCGCGGCAAACGTGTCCCCTGTTCTCTGAAAAACAAAGATGACAAAGACAGAATTATGGAAGTTATGCTCAATCAGGACGGGGTGATTTTTTCCGTACCTACCTATGACCTTACGCCTGCCTCCAATTATCTGACCTTTGCTCACCGGAATCTTGCGTATGAGACGGCGTTTCTGGAACACATTGGCGCAATCGAACATAAAGACCGGGTGGCGGGACTCATCGCGGTAGGCGGCTCTATGCATGACTGGCAAAGCATGGCATTGTCCGCACTTCAGGCAACGACATTCACCAACTCTTTCCAAATTGTCGATATGCTGCTGGCGCGGCAATGCCCCAGTCCCGCTCAGTGTGTCTTGAATGATGAACTGATGAGCAGGGCATATAAGATAGGCGAGAACGTCATAAAGTCCCTCAACACACCGGTAAAAGAACGTAATTGGCTGGGCGATGAAGACGAGGGCTGGTGCCCCAATTGTCATTCCGGTCTTTTGATTCAGGGACATCCGCATTGGGATGGAATCCGCTGGCCAATAGAATGCGCTGTTTGCGGCGCGGGCGGTGATTTAGTACAGGACGGAGAGGGCAAATGGAAGTTTGTCATCGCCTCTGACGGCCTTATCCGTGACAGATTTACCAACGAGGGCAGGGAACATCATCTGGTGGAGATTGGTCAGACCCACGGCAAATTCTATCAAAATCGCGCGGCGGTGGATGAGAAAATTAAAAAATTTAAAGAGCTTTCGTTCAAAGGCCTATAAATATGGGACTATAAAAATAATTCAGGAGGAGAAGAAACATGAAAACCTTATCAACGGACATTGTGGTGATGGCAGCGGGGCCTTCGGGATTGAGCGCGGCGGTACAGGCGGCGGAAGAGGGCGCGAAGGTAATTGTTGTTGAAAAAGCGCCGGTAGCCGGAGGCGCGGCAAACATGGGAATGGGACCCTTGGGAATCGGCACAAAATACCAAAAAGATCAGATGGTTGATATTTCAGTAGAAAAAGCCTTCAAGATGTTTATGGAATACACCCACTACCAGGCGGACGCGAACCTTGTGCGGAAGTATTTTGGGATGTCCGCGGAAACCATCGAGTGGCTTGAAAACATGGGGGTCCAGTTTGCCGGCGCCTTCCGGTATTTCCCTAAATCTGAACAAACCTGGCACATCGTCAAAACAGATAAGGGCATAGGCAGAGGTTCCGCTTCGTTCATGGTAAAGGCCCTTATAGAAAAAGCAACAGAACTGGGCGTTCAGATACTGTTCGAGACACCGGCTACGGACATCATCATGGAAAACGGGAGGGTAACGGCGGTTATGGCCAGGGATAAAACCGGTGAAGAAATCCGCGTTAACTGTAAGGCGGTGATTGTTGCCACGGGAGGCGCGGGAGACAATCCCCAGGTTATCAAAGATGAGGTCGGTTTCACCTTCGGTGTTGATATGTTCAACTTTGCCATTCCCGGATTAAAGGGCGAAGGTATAAAACTGCTCCGTAAATGCGGCGCGGCGCCTACCCAGATGCGCATGGAGATGATTAGCCAGATGCCCCAGGTGATCGACCTTGATCCGAGCCTGCCCGCGGTATTCAACCAGCCAAATTTGATGGTGAACCTGTTGGGTAAACGTTTTATGGATGAAGAAGAAATGCAGAACACCACCTTTACCGGTAACGCTATTGCTAAACAGAAGGGGAGGGTAGGCTTTGTCATTTTTGATTCCGCAACCTTGAAGGGGTATAAAAAACGAGGCCTGGATGTGGTGAGCTTTGTATTTAATCCCGAAACGCTCGACAACTTTGACGAAGCGCTCGAACAGGCCATTGCCGCCAAAAATACCGATGTGTTCAAGGCGGATACGCTGGAAGAGATCGTCTCGTGGTGCGGCATCGAAGACGCCGGCGCCTTCATGGCAACGGTAGATGATTACAATGAAATGTGCGAATCGGTGGATTCTTATTTTTTCAAATCGAAAATTTACATGAAGCCGATTAGGAAGGCTCCGTTTTATGCGGGAAGAATCCGCCCCGGCGCTTACGGCACATTAGGCGGAACCTTGATCAACGAAAACTGTGAAGCCCTCACGG
Organism: Treponema sp.; assembly: GCA_031274035.1. Taxonomy (GTDB): domain Bacteria; phylum Spirochaetota; class Spirochaetia; order Treponematales; family Breznakiellaceae; genus JAISNI01. The sequence goes on from JAISQR010000167.1 coordinate 10,254, forward strand.
CTGAATACAAGGCAATACCGGGACTCTATGTGGCCGGTACGGACGCTTGTAACATATATGACGATTCGTATATGTTCCTGCTCCCCGGTAACACCATGGGCTTTGCCATCAATACGGGGCGAATCGCCGGTATGAGCGCCGCTGAATACATTCAAAAATAGGAAAGGGACAGGGCTGTGGATAGTTTTGATTTTACGGTTGATGGTCATAGCGTTGCGGCTCGGAAAGGCCAGACAATTCTCGAAACAGCTTTAGCGGCGGGGATCTATATTCCCCATATTTGCAGTCATGAAAATTTACACCCCGCCGGTTCCTGCCGCCTGTGCATGGTGGAAATTGAAGGGCGTGACGGCGTTTGGGCGGCCTGTACGACCGATGCCGAAGCGGATATGAAAGTTACCATCCACGGTGAAAAGGCTGATAAAGTTCGTAACCTATCCCTGGCCTTGCTCTTTTCCACACACCCTGAAGAATGTGTGGGATGTCCGAAATACCTCAAGTGTCAACTACAGGCCCTTTCCCAATATATAAATCCTTCCAACGCGGGTATCCGGCGCAGAAATAATATGGTTGCCGCCGATACCCGAAACCCCCTGATGCTTCATGAAATGGTCCGCTGTATACTCTGCGGAAGATGTGTACGGGTTTGTGAAGATGTCCGTGATGTTGGGGCGCTGAAATTTGAAAAGGTTGACGGGAACCTGCGGGTAGTTCTTGACGGAAAAACTATGGAAGAAGCGGGCTGCCAATTCTGCGGCGCCTGTGTCGAAGTATGTCCTACCGGTTCCATTCGGGATCAGGTTAATATCTTTAATTTTGAAAAACCCCGGAATGAAGCGTTGGTTCCCTGTAGAAGCCGCTGTCCCGCTGGCGTCGATATTCCCCGGTATATTCGATTTGCCAAACAGGGTAATTTTTCCGCCGCCGCCGCGGTGGTCAGGGAAAAGGCGATATTCGCCGATATGCTGGGGTACATTTGTTCCCATCCCTGTGAACTGGACTGCAAGCGCCGTTTCCTGAATGAAGCGGTTAGTATTCGTAATATAAAAAAGTACGCCTGTTCACAGGCGGATGATTCCTGGAAACAAAGAATTAACAGAAAAAAAGAGACCGGCAAGAAGGCCGCGGTGATAGGCGCGGGACCCGCGGGTATGACTGCCGCGTATTATTTACGGAAATCGGGCCATGGGGTAACGGTATTTGAGGAACAGGAAAACCTTGGCGGTACTGTCCGTTATGGTATACCTGAATACCGGCTGCCCCATGAGGTTATAAAAAAAGAAGCAAGTATACTCCATGAAATGGGCGTAATTATTAAAACAAACGTTAAAGTTACCAGCATTGATGAACTATTACAGCAGGGCTTTGACGCTGTATGTATCGCCCTTGGTACCGGGCAGGGGGTAAAGCTGCCGATTGCCGGGAATGACGCCAGAGGCGTACTACTGAATACTGAATTTCTCCGCAAAGCCGCGAAACATGAAAAAATCACCCTGGGCAAAAAAGTTATTGTCCTTGGGGGCGGGAATGTAGCATGTGACTGCGCCGGTATGGCGCTCCGTTTGGGGGCGGCTGAGGTACACATGGCCTGCCTTGAAAGCCGGGAAGCCATACCGGCATCCCCTGAAGAACTGGAAGCAGTTGAATCGGAGGGGGTTACGGTACATCCCGCGTTGACCTTTGACCGGATTGAAATAAACGCTGACGGCACAGTAAAGGGCGTTATAGCTGCCAGGGTGAAATCTTTTACCTTTGACGAGAACCGCCGGGCGATTATCGAAAAGGAAGCCGGATCGGAAACACTGCTGGAAGGTGATACGGTTATATTCGCCGTAGGACAGCGGCCTGATATTCCCATCGGGTTCCCCGTGGAATTAAAGCGAGGGAATTTAATTGCCGTGAATGATCAATACCTTACCAGCAGGAAAGGGGTTTTTGCGGCGGGGGATGTTGTAAGCGGAACCGCATCGGTGGTACAGGCTATTGCGGAGGCCCGGAAAGCCGCGGCCTGTATCGACGTATACCTGGGCGGTGACGGCGTTATGGACGATGATTTTGCGCCGATCCAGGAACCTGACGGCGTTATCGGGAAAACCGACGGGATTGCCGGATTGATCAGGCAAAAACCAAGAAACGGGCTGGCCGGTATCTATTCGGAAACCGAAACACAATGCGAAACCCGGCGTTGTCTGCAATGCGATCTCAGGCTTCAATTGGCGCCCCAAAAATTCTGGAGCGATTATGCAATCACTTAAAAGGAAAGAAGAGATGACGCGCCGCAAAAAAGTACTGATCTGTTCAGCCGCAGGCGATAACAGCCCGGTGAGTAAAATGCTCTGTGAAACCGGAAGCGAAACTGTCATAGCCGGTATTCAGAAAAAAAGCGCGGAAAGCACGGTAGATATAGCGTATCTCTATATTCCTCAAGGATGGATTTCCACGGTGAAGCCGCTCATTGATTTGGCGGAGCAGGCGGGGATTATCGTTAAAACCGGCGAAGATAGTCCGGTTTGCCGGGATACAACTGCCCTGGTCAGCTCTCTGGAAGGCAGGTTAATACGCCCGTCCTATTTACCGGACGGCAAATTATATATTGAAGATGCCGAGGTCGAAGATTGCATCGGTATTGAGGAAGCGGTTAATTGCGCCGAAGGCGAGACGGGAAAAAAGTATTTTTTTGTGAGCGGCGCTGTTACCAATGCGGGGTTTATCCGCGCCGCCTATGGAACTTCAATAGAGGACATTATTGCCATAGCCGGAGGAATACGGGATGGTGCCAAGATAAAAGCCGCGCTTATCGGCGGGGACTCCGGTGTATATATCCGTGCCGACCAATTTGAGAATATGCGGCTTGAACAATGGGATGATATTTTTTCAGGCAGTATTGAACTAATTGATGAGAGTTGCTGTATTGTTGATATTCTAAGGCAAAAAACACATGCCTATCGGCAATATTCCTGCGGAAAATGTCCTCTGTGCCGGGAGGGAAGCCATCAATTTCAGAGCATGATTAATGACATGGCAAATGGCAAAGGGAAGACCGCCGATTTAGCGCTTATACCTGATATGGCGCGGGCTATTAAGCTTGGGGCCTTTTGCAAATTCGGCCGTAATATGGCACGGCACATACAGTCGGCATTAATGGTATTCACTGAAGAAATTGAGGATCATGTAAAACGAAAAAAATGCCCCGCCGGTATATGTAAGGCGTATCTTAATTTTGCCATACTGCCCGATAAATGTTCCGGCTGCGGGGACTGCATGGACGTTTGTAACGAGGACGCAATTGAAGGCAAGACGGGCTATATCCACATGATACGTGACGATGATTGCATAAAATGCGGGAAGTGCATGGAAATATGCAAAGAACAAGCGATTATTACGGTAGGTTCCGTTAAACCGCGTGTTCCAAAACGGCTTGTAAAAGTCGGGCAGTTTGCCTGAGTAAATAATCTTGAAGCGGAGGAATTTATGGAAAAGAAGAAAAACATCAACAATTTTGGGAAACAAGGCTGGCTGCTCATCGTGTATGTTTTCTTTTTGTTTTTTATCAGCTCCTTTCCCGTTGATGTACTCAACATTTCTGTTGAGGGGTTTGCCAATATGAAACAATGGGACGGCGGCGCCCTTCTTGTTTTTTCTTCAATCGGAGCATGGTTGACGATTATCATTTCGGCTCTTATCGGCAGATGGGTTGCCGCAAAGGGCGTAAAGACACCCACGGTGATAGCATTGCTTATAGCGGGGGTATGTCTGATACTCAATGGCTTTGCTAATTCTGTTCTGGTGTACGGCATTGCGGTAGTTCTTGGAACTTCAGTGACAGGTGCGGTAAATCTCGTATCCACCAACACCTATACTTCAAACTGGTTTCCCCAAAAAAAGGGAATCGCCCTTGGGTGGTCCTCCATGGGAATGTGTTTTTCGGGCGCCTTGGGTGTTCCTGTATTCGCCGCCATATTAGGTCTTACTCATTCGTTTGCGCTTCCCTTTGGTGTATTCGGCGTTTTGGCAATTATTCTTGCCCTCGTGGCGCAGTTTGGAGTAAAAACGCTGCCTGAAGAAGCTGGAGCGTTTCCTGACAACGAGGAACAATCAAAGGAAAACACAGACGCCGTCCGGCAGGAAATGAAAAACTATAAGTCTCCATGGACAACGGGCAAACTTCTCGCGTGTAAGCAGGTGTGGCTTGTAAGTTTGACCTTCGGGCTGCTGTTCATCGCGCTGATGGCAACGATGACGCAGTTTGTGCCGCGTTTTATGGGAGCCGGCTTTTCGCAGGGGGAAGCGTTGATGTGGCTGACAATCGCGAGTGCGCTTGGCATCATCGGAAGTTATTTGTGGGGCTATTTGGATCAGAAAACTACCACCAAGACGGCTACGGTTGTTTTTGCTGTGTATATGATGGCTATGCAGTTCCTGAATGCGGCATTTTTTACCAATAAGACAATTTCGACAATTTTGATAGTGCTCATCGGCCTTTTAATCGGCGGTATCGGTAATCTCTTCCCTTCTATGGTTATTCAAATTTTCGGCAGATACGATTCCGCAGCCGCGAACAACGTATGTGTGCCTATTTTGACGGCTATCCGGGCTTGTACGTTTATCCTGATTGCTGCAGTGCTGGGAGCTACCCACGGAAATTTTAGAATCCTCTGTGTCATTTTAGGTTTTGTATCGCTTGCCGCCGTAATATTGTCGATCTTTATCAACAATAAAACGATAGGAAAAGCGGAATAAATATATCAAGGAGCAAACGATGTTGAAAAAAGAGCAAGTAGTTGAAAAAATTACCGAGCGAATTTGTGAAATTTTTGGTAAGGAAAAATCGGATGTCAGCGAAGCAACCAGCTTCGTTGAGGACTTGGGCGCAAAATCGGGAAACATTACCCAAATCACCACTTTTTTGGAAGATGAATTTGAGGTAGAAATTCCCTTTATGGAATTCCGGCGCAAGAAAACGGTCGGCGATGCGGCTGAATTTGTGTTGTCCCTCGTGGATGAATGAACAAAAAGGAGATAAGAAAATGGCGGAACTTTTTACAAAGAAACGAAAATTCGGCGATGTTGAGCTTGAGGTTGTATACCGCAAGGCGCGGATTCCTGTCGATGTTACAGAGAAACGCGACATGAACCAGATGGAGGCCCACGGGCTTTCCGCGCCGTTCAATCAGCGGGTATACGAGGTAGAACCCGGTATTCTTTGCGAGCAGGATATACCGGTAAAACTGCGGGACGGAATTACTATTTACTGCGACATTTACCGTCCTAGGGAGCTAACCGGTATTCCGGCTCTTGTTTCATGGAGTTTTTACGGCAAACGGCCCGGGGAATCGCTTTCCGAATGGCAGATCATGGGAGTACCCCCCGGAACAGTATCAGAAATGTCAAAATTTGAGTCTCCCGATCCCGGTTTTTGGTGCAGACACGGCTATGCGGTTGTCAATGTCGATTCCCGCGGCGCTGGACGCTCGGGAGGCGATGCCACCGTTATGGACAAGCAGGACGGCGAAGACGGTTATGATTTTATCGAATGGCTGGCAGCCCAATGGTGGTGCAGCGGCAAGGTTGGTCTTGGCGGTAACTCCGCAGTGGCAATGACTCAATGGCGTATTGCCGCGGAATGCCCGCCCCATCTTGCCTGTGTCGCGCCCTGGGAAGGAAGCGGCGATATTTACCGCCAGTCGCTGTATGAAGGCGGCATACCTGCGCTCAGTTTTAACGAATTTGTCGTGAGCTCTGTGACGGGACTAGGCGGGATAGATGATGTTGTGGAAAACGCGAAAAAATATCCGTTCTTTAACGAATACTGGGCGGCCAAGATTCCAAAATATGAAAATATCAAAATCCCCGTTTATGCCACCGCCTGCTGGAATCACTTCCATCTGCCCGGCTCATTCGAGGGATTTAGAAAGACAAAATCGACACGAAAATGGATGCGTGCCCACCGGGATTTTGAGTGGCCTGATGCCTATAATCCGGAAAACCTTGAGGATCTCAAACGATTCTATGACCGTTATCTCAAGGATATCCACAACGGCTGGGAATTTACGCCGCGTTTCCGGTTGGAAGTTGAAGATGCGTATGAATTCAATTATCAGCACAACCGCCCCGAGGAAGCGTTCCCCTTAAAGCGTACCGAGTATAAAAAGCTTTTCCTTGACGCCTCGAACAACACCCTTTCCCGCGATCCTGTCTCAAAGGAAGGATCGGTGAGTTATGACGCGCAAACCGGTGAGACCGCCTTCGACATACAATTCGATGAAGACACTGAAATCACCGGATACATGACGCTTCGACTCTGGGTGGAGGCAAAAGGTCACAATGAGATGGACCTGTTTGTGAATATCCAAAAGCTGAGTACTTCCGGCGAATGGATTCCCGTCTCGGTTTTAGGCGAACCGCATCCCGGCGCCTGGGGTAAGATGAGGGTTTCACGCCGCGCTCTGGACGAAAAGCAGTCAAAGTCCTGGCTGCCTGTTCAATCCCACCTTAAAGACGAAAAGCTGTCTCCCGGACAAATCGTTCCGGTGGATATTGCCATTGTCCCATCAAGCCGTTTTTGGCACAAGGGACAGTCGTTACGGGTACAGATTGCGGGACGTTATATCCGCGAAGGCTGGTTTGAACCGCTCTCCTGGGAAACGGACAACAAAGGCGCCCATATCATTTATGCGGGGGGCAAGTACGATTCACACTTATCGATACCGTATATTCCTCCAAAATATAAAGATGGAGATATTGAGTACCGGTAGTGTTAAATGAAAGTAACGACAGGGACAGACATCGTAAAAATCGAACGGCTTTTTCCGGCGTCTTCGCCCTTAAACCTGGATGACCCGTTTGTAAAGCGGGCGTTCAGCGAGGGTGAACAAAAACAGGGGAAAGGGCGTGAAGGCGAACAAGCGCTCAAGGCGTATTTTGCGGCGCGGTTTGCGGGAAAAGAAGCGGTCTTTAAGGCGCTGAGTGTCTGCGGCTGCGGGTTTGCTCCACAGGATATTGAAGTAATTGACGGTGCCTCAGGCAGACCCGAAGTTACGCTGTCGGGACAAACAAGAGAAGCGCTTGACAGATTCCTTGATGAATACGCGGAGTTTCTGCTCTCTCTTGATGTGTCCCTGTCGTTTGAAGATGAATATGCCGTTGCAATGGCGGTGGCGGTGTTTGAAAAAAGGAGTTAAATATGGACACAATGGAAATCATCTATAAAAAGGCCAAGGCGCAGCCGCAGCGGGTGGCCTTTCCGGAGGCAACGGAAGAAAAAATACTTCTTTCCGCAAAACAATGCGCGGACAAAGGCATTTGTAAACCTTGTCTGGTAGGCAATGCCGCCGAAATCAAAAATGTGTCTTCGCAAATTGACGTAATTTTAGACGGGCTTGATATTTTTGATACCGCGGATGAAGCATTGTTGGATGCGCTTATTGAAAAATATGTTGCGCGGAAACCAGTCAACAGCGCGAAAACCATGAAACGAAAAGCAAAAGACCCTCTTTACGCGGCTTTGATGATGGAAGAAATCGGAGAAGCGGACTGTACCTTTGCGGGACTCAGCCATACCACGGGAGATGTGATTCTTGCGGGACAACTTGCAATCGGGCTTGCCGATGGTATTGATGTTATCTCAAGTTTCGGAATGCTTAACATTCCCGGTTATCAGGGGCAGGAAGGTTCTCTTCTCGCTTTTGCGGACAGCGCGGTTTGTACAAATCCTACGGCGGAAGAACTTGCGTCAATTGCTATAACCACCTGCGGTTCTGTCAAACAGCTTATGGGATGGGAACCCCGTTGCGCCTTACTGTCGTTTTCCACCGACGGCAGCGGCGACCATCCCCTGGTTGATAAGGTGCGCGAGGCGCTGCGTATCGCCAATCAAAAACGTCCGGATCTTGCCATCGACGGCGAATTCCAGCTTGACGCCGCCGTATCCCCCGAGGTTGCCGCAAAAAAGGTAAAGCGCGAAAGCAGGGTAGCGGGAAAAGCAAATATCATTATTTGGCCCAATTTGGATGTGGGCAATATCGGCGTAAAGCTGGTACAACAATTTGCCCACGCCGACGCACCCGGTCCCTTTTTGCAGGGATTCGCAAAAGTGGTCTGCGACTGTTCCAGGGGCGCGCCGGTATCTGAACTGGTGGGCAATATTGCAATCAGCGCGGTCCGCGCTCAGGGAGATGCTGTATGAAAACGTATAAAATTTTTGCTATCAATCCCGGATCAACATCAACTAAAGTCGCATTGTTTGAGGACGCGAAAGAGTGTTTTAACAAAAATGTCACCCACGAAGCGGCAAAACTAAAGGAATTTAAAGAAATAAGCGATCAGCTTATTTTTAGACGCGATGTTGTCTTGGGCGAAGTTGCCGCAGCGGGATATACGCTTGATAGTGTAGACGCCTTTGCTTCTTGCGGAGGCGGACTTCTTGCCTGTGAGGGAGGCGTATACAATATTGGCGATGTTTTGTTGAATCATGCCGTTACGGGCGCAAACGGCGTACAGCACCCCGCCAATTTGGGCGCCCAATTGGCGAAGGAATTTGCGAGAAAATACGGCAAACCCGCGTTTGTTGTGAATCCGCCGGATGTGGATGAATTCCATGACCTTGCCCGAATAACCGGAATCAAAGATGTTTATCGTACAAGTCACTTGCACGCATTGAACCTCAAGGAGACGGCAATTCGCCATGCGGCGTCACAGGGAAAAAAATATGAAGATTGTAACTTCATCGTATGTCACATCGG